>JAZNUO010000085.1:0-23992 GCA_045592305.1 Eubacteriales bacterium
TAGGGACCGGCGTCCTCGACGGTCCGTCACCGTCCAACCAAGATTCTCTATCGGGTCAACGATTTTTGCGGACCGTCGGGGACGCCGGTCCCTACGATCATATTTTCAAACCTACCGACAAACCCAAATTTGAAGCTCAGCCGAGCCGCCAAAAAAAGCTCCCCCAACCATACCCACGGTTGGGGGAATTTCGAAAGGAATCACCCTATGTTCGGTATCACCAACGGTCGCGATGCCATTCACTTTGAGATCGCGCAGCACTTCCCGCAAGGGGACCGCCAACCCTTCGACGAGTATTCCCTGCGGGTATACGGGCAGAGCGGCTTTCTCACCTTCGACAAACAGGTGGACGCCACACGCCATGACCTCAAACGCTTTTACGATACTCTCCAAAAGCGCTTTGATACCCTGAAGGGCATCTGCGACGTTCCGTCCCTCAGTCGGGACGAGGATTTTTCCATACGTCTCGCCTTTGACGGCTTGGGCGGCGTGCGCGTCACCGCCGAATTGCGAAGTGTGGATCAAAACCGCAATCAGTGCGCGGTAGAATTCTATACCGATCAGACCTTCATAGCCGCTACTCTGCGGGATATGAAGATCACCTTCGGGTTTTGATTCAGTTCCCCCAACAGGAAGATCCCTCCTTGTTTTTGGGGGTTAATCACCTCTCAAAAGCTCAGTAGAGGCGCACCTTCGTGTGCGCCCGAGAAGCATAGCCGAGGATTGCCGCTCACACCGCCAGCCCACCGTCCACCCCGATGACCTGACCCGTGATGAATCCCGCCGCGTCCGACGCGAGAAACACCACGGCGGCCGCCACCTCCTCGGGGGTGCCTATGCGCCCCAAGGGAGTCTCATCACAAAGTGCCTGTCTCGACGCCGCATCGATGGCGGCGTTCATCTCGGTGGCGATGAAGCCCGGCTCCACGCAGTTGACGGTGATGCCCGAGGGACCGAGCTCCTTGGCCATGGCCATGGTCAAGCCTCTGAGTCCCGCCTTGGTGGCAGAGTACGCCACCTCGCAGGACGCGCCCACCTTGCCCCACATGGAGCCAACATTGACAATGCGCCCGTAGTGACCGCGTACCATACTACTCACCACCCCGCGGGACAAGTAGAACGCCCCCGACAGATTGGTGTCCAGCACCTTGCGCCACTCCTCATCGCTCATGTCCTGCATCTGCCCGATCCACGAAACGGCGGCGTTGTTGACCAGCACGTCGATGGAGCCCCCCAGCGCGGCCTCGGCCTCGGTGATGGCGCGTCGTACCTCCCGGGGATCGCTCACGTCCGCTTTGATGGCCACCGCCCCGAAAGCCTCGGCTACCTGGGCGGCCTCCTCGTCACGGGTACGGTAGATGAACGCCACCCGGTTCCCGCTGTCGCCGTTTGCGGTAAAAGCCTCCACAATGGCGCGACCAATGCCACGGGATCCGCCGCTGATGAGTATATTTCTCATATCCTGACTCCTGTATCCTTACGAATTTTTTTGGCGATCCCTCCGCGACGGCGGTCAACGCGCGTATATATCCGCCGTGATCCGTCCCTCCTTGTCGGTTCTTTCGGGCTCTTGCCCCTATTATACCACAATTCATCCCCATTTTCAACCCATTTTCTCGGCTCCGTGCCATTTCTTTGCCCATATTTCCATACCGCCTTCCGTCCCACACATTCATTCAGCCGCGAGGTGTCATCATGAACCAAGGTCCTCCCAAATACAGCCGCGCCAAAATGGCCTTCCGCTCGGTCAAGAGCAAGCACCGACTGTTTCTGATCTACGATATTCCCACCTTCCCTCCCACCAAGGAGTCGGTGGAGCGGTACGTGGATACGTGTGCCCGAAACGGCATCGGGTGCATCATTCCCCGCCTTCCCCACGGGCTGACCCCCTCGGCGGAGCTTCTGGCGGGGATCGTGGAGTTCTACGACGTGCTGACCGCCGCCGCCATCAAGAAGAACGTGAAGATCGGACTCCATCTGGAGCCCGTGGTAGAGCAGTCCTTTTACCTCTCCCCCGCCGCCGAGTTCGTGAGCCACACCCGCACCCGTACCCTCATTCGCCGTGAGTATTACTGCGACCCCCGCGAGCAACTCTACCTCCAGCTCCACAAGGGTATCCCCATGTCGGTCATGGCTTACGATGACGAGCACGCCGATATGATTGACCTCCGCCCCTATATCAAGGACGGCTTCCTGTCCTATACCGTTCCCGACGGAAACTGGACGGTGGAAGAATACCTCTGCGTCGATGAGCCTCAGCACGGCGAGCCCCCCACCCATACCTGCAACATTCTCTCCTTTGACCATTGCATGGCCTTTCTCAAGTCCCTGTTCGCCCATCTGGGACCCAGGGTGCACAAGGCTATGGGAACCACCGTCACCCACCTGTTCGTGTCGGATATCTGCTTCCACGGTCCCAACCGCCGTAACTGGGACGAACGCTTCAATGAGGTCTTTGCGGAACGCTTCGGCTTCGATCCCGCGCCCTACTACCCCGCCCTCTACCACTTCATCGGGGAGCGCGACCCCCACATCAAGTCCCTGTTCATGGCCTGCCGCGCCGAAATGCTCCGTTCGGGGCTTCTGGCCGCCCTCAAGGCCGTCTCGGACCGTCACGGTCTGCATCTGACCACCGCCATGGCCGAGCCCAAGCTCCCCGCCTGCTCCTGGATCAGCGGAGACGCCCTGGCCGACAGCGTCTACTCCCCCTGCGCGGTGCAGGAGAAGGCCTACCTGTACGGCATGAACTCCACCCATCTGGCCGCCTCCGCCGCCGACAACTACGGCAGCAAGTACGTATCCTGTGAGCTGTTCCGCGACTACAACAAGCTCACCACCAACATTGTCTACAAGGATGCTATGAACGCCTTCGGTCACGGTGCCAACCGCCTCATCGCCCATTGGAACAGCCACGTCATTCAGGGCAACATCCACCGCCGCGCGCTGGATCGCTTCCGCATGGATGTGCTGGGACAGGAGGGCAGCTCCACCTTCTCGGCCTTCGTCGCCCGCTCCCAAGCCCTCCTGCGCGGAGGCAGCCGCGTCAACGACATCGCCATGCTCTACCCCATCTACGCCCTCCATGACAAGGTCTACCTCTACGAAGCGCCAACCGAATCCCCCTTTGAGTACCCCAATACCCCCTTTTCCTGTAACTACATGACGGTGCTGAACACCATCTCCACCTACGCGGGTCAGGACATCACCCTGCTCCACCCCGAGACCGTCAATTCCATCTGCTATACCGAGGATGGCATTTTTTACCTGAAAAATCCCTTCCAGACCCAAAAATTCCGCGTCCTGATCCTCCCCGGGGCCGACATGGTGAGCTTGGACAATCTGCGTTTGGTGAAGAAATTCTTCGACGAGGGCGGCAAGATCATCGCCACGGGCGCGCTCCCCAGGATGGCCTTTGAGTACCACGTGGACGACGAGGAGAGCGACCCCAACGACTTCATGAGTACATTCGACTACGGAACCCCGAACGATCGCGAGGTGCGGAGCATCACCCGCCATATCTTCGGGGATGACGCACTGAATCCCGCCATGATTCAGGAGTCCTTCTACAACACCAATGACCGAGGGGGAGAGGCCTACTACATCCCCGCCCACCGCACCGCCGCCGATGGCACCGAGCTGACCGACTGCGTGGCTCTGAACAACGTCCTCCAGTCCTTCCATGTTCCCTTGGATATGTATATGCCCGAAATGCCCCGCTTCGAGTGCATCGGCGCCTTCAACAATTCCCATAACGAATTCATCCGTCTGGGTCTGGGCGACTTCGTCCCCGGGGGCGGTATGATCTCCCGCATTCACAAGCAGCGAGGGGATCTGGACATCTTCTTCTTTGCCAACACCACCGACCGCGACTACGGCGACACGGTCTACATCCGCGGCGTTCACACCTTCGACCGCTGGGATCCCCATACGGGCAAGACCTCCCGCCTGAGTACCCACTACGTCCGCTACCGCGACGAGCTCTACTCCCGCACTCGCCTCTACGTCCCCGCCGAACGGTCTGTGTTCCTCATTTCCCGTCCCGACAAAGAACGACCCGAACGGATCAAGGCCCACGCCCACACCCTCCGCGACGTGACGGCTGAGATCAACATGATGGAGAGCACTCGGCAGAAGTGACCCCTTGACCCGTGCATCGAGGCGACCCGACGGATCCTATAGGGCACTTCTTCGTCATATACGCAACAAAAAAACTCCCTCCCGCAAATTGCGGGAGGGAGTTTTCTGATCTTGGATCACTCAGCGTCCTTCTTGGACTTCTTGTCCTCGGAGGGCTGCTCCTTGACGTAGTCGACCATCTTGATGACGGCGATCTCAGCGCCATCACCGCGGCGGGGACCCATCTTGAAGATCTGGGTGTAACCGCCGTTACGGTCAGCGTAGAGAGAAGCGTACTCGGTGAACACCTTAGTCACCACGCTCTCCTTAGTGATGTAAGCAAGAGCAGCGCGGCGGCTGGCCAGCGTGTTCTTCTTACCGAGGGTAATCATCTTATCTGCGATGGAACGGAGCTCCTTGGCTCTGGTGACGGTGGTCACGACCTGGCCGTTCTCAAGCAGCAGTGTAACCATACCGCGGAGCATTGCTTTTCTCTGGTCGGTAGGCTTACCGAGTTTTCTGGTACCGGGCATTTTCAATTGCCTCCTTCTGCTGTATACTTAATATCGAATGTGCGAATGCCTTATCGACGTCCCTTGCGGGATACCGATCACTCCTCTTCCTTCTTCAGGTCAAGGCCGAGGGAGTGCAGCTTCTGAATGACTTCTTCCAGCGACTTCTTACCGAGGTTACGGACCTTGATCATGTCCTCCTCGGTTCGGTTGGTCAGGTCCTCGACTGTATCAATGCCTGCGCGCTTCAAGCAGTTGAAGCTGCGGACAGACATGTCAAGCTCCTCAATGGTCATCTCAAGAACTTTTTCCTTCTTGGTCTCTTCTCGCTCAATCATGATCTCTGCCTTCTTCGCTTCATCAGACAAATCCACGAACAAGTTGAGATGCTCGTTGAGAATCTTGGCTCCGAGAGAAATCGCTTCCTTTGCGGAAATGGTACCGTTAGTCACCACGTCCAGGGTCAGCTTATCGAAGTCGGTATTGCTACCCACGCGGGTATTCTCCACGTTGTAGCTCACCTTGTAAACGGGGGTGTAGATGGAGTCGGTGTAGATAGTGCCGATGGGAGCCGACACAGTCATGCCGAGCTGCTCGCTTGCGAGCTGCTTATTGCGCTCCTGGGACACGTATCCACGGCCGCTGTCAAAGACAAGCTCCATGTAAAAGCGCTCACTGCCCGACAGGGTGGCGATGTGGTGATCGGGATTCAGGATCTCGATGTCGGAATCCTGCTTGATGTCACCTGCGGTGATATCATGGTCGCCGGTCACGTCGATGACCACGGTCTTGGGGCCGGGGCAATGCAGCTTAGCCGTAATGCCCTTGACGTTGAGCACGATCTCGGTCACGTCCTCCACGACACCGGGAACGGTGGAAAACTCGTGCAGGATACCGTCGATCTTAATGCTGGTCACTGCCACGCCGGGCAGGGAGGACAGCAGAACGCGACGGAGGGAGTTACCGAGGGTAATACCGTAGCCCCGTTCCAGAGGCTCTACGATAAAGGTACCGGAGGTACCGTCAACGCTGAGGTTTTCAGTCGTAATATTAGGCTTCTCGATCTCAATCATTCCAAATAAAACCTCCTTCTGTATTTGGGAAACAGTTTCCGAAACCTTCGCCGTACGTTTCGGCGTAGGTGAACCCGAAGGTGTCGGTCAGCAGGCGGGCGCGGGTTGCCATCCGCCAACTGAAAAGAACCGTAAAATTACTTGGAATAAAGCTCGACGATCAGCTGCTCGTTGAACTCGAAGTCGATGTCCTCACGAGCGGGCATAGCAACCACCTTGGCGGTGTAGTTCTTCTTGTCGGACTCGATCCACTTGGGAGTGCGAACGCCACCCTCGGACTCGGCCAGACCCTTGAACTTGACGGAATCGCGGCTGGACTCCTTGACGGCGATGACGTCACCGGGCTTGACGACGAAGGAAGGAACGTTGACCTTCTTGCCGTTGACGGTGAAGTGACCGTGCAGAACAAGCTGACGGGCATCGCGGCGGCACTCAGCCATACCCATACGATACACCACGTTGTCCAGTCTTCTCTCCAGCAGAACCAGCAGGTTCTCACCGGTCATACCCTCCTTGCGGGCAGCCTCCTCGTAGAGGTTTCTGAACTGCTTCTCAAGAACACCGTAGTATCTCTTGGTGGTCTGCTTCTCTCTGAGCTGCATACCGTACTCTCTCATCTTCTTCGCATCGGCACCGTGCTGGCCGGGTGCGGAGGCGCGGCGCTCAATGGCGCACTTGCCGCTGACGCAGCGCTCGCCCTTGAGGTACAGCTTCTTACCTTCTCTGCGGCACAGTTTGCACGCAGGACCTGTATATCTTGCCATGTTCTTACTCCTCCTATGAATTAGACACGTCTGCGCTTGGGAGGTCTGCAGCCGTTGTGGGGCAGGGGGGTCACGTCGCGGATCAGGGTGATCTGCAGACCCACAGTCTCCAGTGCGCGGATAGCGGACTCACGGCCGGCGCCGGGACCCTTCACGTAAACCTCAACAGTCTTGAGACCGTGATCCACTGCGATCTTGGCAGCGGTCTCGGAAGCGGACTGTGCGGCGAAGGGGGTGGACTTACGGGAGCCCTTGAAGCCGAGCTCACCGGCGGATGCCCAGGAGATGGCGTTGCCATACACATCGGTGATGGTAACGATGGTGTTATTGAAGGTGGACTGAATATGCACAGTACCCTTTTCAATATTTTTTCTTTCGCGGCGCTTCTTAATGCCCTTGGACTTATCGTTCTTTGCCATTGGTTATGCCACTCCTTTACTTCTTCTTGTTCGCAATGGTCTTTGCGGGACCCTTGCGGGTTCTGGCATTGGTCTTGGTGCGCTGACCTCTGACGGGCAGGCCCTTTCTGTGACGAATGCCGCGGTAGCAGTTGATCTCAACCATGTTCTTGATGTTCAGAGACACCTCACGGCGAAGATCACCCTCCACAGTGTAGGACTTTTCGATCTCATCACGGAGCTTAGCAATCTCGTCCTCGGTCAGATCCTTGGCGCGGGTATCGGGATTGATACCGGTAGCGGCCAGGATGTCGTTGGCGCTCTTGCGGCCGATGCCGTAGATGTAGGTCAGTGCGATCTCTACGCGCTTGTTGTTGGGAATATCAACACCAGCTATACGAGCCATACTTGTTCACCTCTCTGTGTGATTTTGTTTCATCCCGCAGGATGCGCCCGCTCTCGGCGGGTCTTATCGTGTTGTGTTGTGAATGTTTGGAAAAAGGCAATCAACCCTGTCTCTGCTTGTGCTTGGGGTTCTCGCAGATGACCATGATCTTACCTTTTCTCTTGATGATCTTGCACTTCTCGCAGATCTTCTTAACGGACGGCTTCACTTTCATTTGTGATTACCATGCCTTTCTCAAAATTCAGGTATTACTTGGATCTCCAGGTGATGCGGCCCTTGTCCAGATCATAGACCGAGACTTCGATGGTCACGCGATCACCGGGGAGAATGCGGATATAGTTCATGCGCAGCTTGCCCGAGATGTGGGCGGTCACTACGTGACCGTTGGGCAGGCGCACCTTGAAGGTCGCGTTGGGAAGAGCCTCCACAACCTCGCCTTCAAACTCAATGACATCATCCTTCGCCATGAAGAATTTCCTCTCTTGTATCTGATATTTGTGTGGACCCCTCGATCAGAAATCCTTTTCGATGAGGGTCAGATTGATGATACCGTCACTCGTCAGCGCTACGGTGTTTTCGTAGTGTGCCGACAGCGCGCCGTCAGCGGTCTTGACCGTCCAGCCGTCGGAGAGCTCACGAACCGTCTCGGTGCCGATATTGACCATAGGCTCAATGGCTATGACCAATCCGGCGCACAGGCGGGTGCCGCGGCCCGGGGTACCGTAGTTGGGCACGTCCGGGGACTCGTGAAGCTCACGGCCGATGCCATGACCGATATAACGCTTGACGGTGGAGAAACCGTTTGCGACGACCAGACCGTCAATGGCGGCTCCCACATCTCCGAGGCGGTTTCCAACCTTAAGTTGGTCGATGCCTGCGAAGAAGGAGGCGCGGGTGACTTCGATGAGCTTTTGTGCCTCATCGCTGACCCGTCCCACGGGGATGGTGCGGGCACTGTCACCGTGGAAGCCCTTGTAGAATGCGCCTACGTCCACCTTGACGATATCGCCCTCCTGTAGGAACCTCCTCCTGGAGGGGATCCCGTGGATGACCTCGTCATTGATGGAGATGCAAGCGCTCCCGGGAAAGCCACCGTACCCAAGGAAGGAGGGCTTAGCGCCCGCCTTCTCGATGTGCTCCCGCACGAGGCGGTCGAGCTCATAGGTACTGATGCCGGGTCGGACGTGGTCACGGGCGACAAGCAGTGCCTCGCCCGTGATCCGACCTGCTTCCTTCATGATCTTGATCTGATCGGGGTTTTTGAGTTGGATCATGAGATGAAAACCTCTTGTGGCTGAGATCAGTCAGCGCACTTCACAGCAGCCAGAGCCTCCAGAACGGCGGCGGAGGTATCCTCCACCTCCTCGCGGCCCTGTACGGCCACCAGGATGCCCTTAGCGCCGTAGTAGTCCTTGAGGGGCTCGGTCTGTGCGTGGAAGGTGTCCAGTCTCTTGCGAACCGTAGCCTCTGCGTCGTCGTCGCGGATATAGAGCTCAGCGCCGCACTTATCGCAGATGCCCTCGGTCTTGGGGGGGAGGTAAGCCACATGGTAGGAGGCACCGCAATGGCAGACGCGACGTCCGCTCATGCGCTCGACGATCTTCTCGTCAGGAACCTCCAGACTCAGGACTACGTCCATCTGAATGCCCATGGCGTCGAGAGCCTCGGCCTGGGGGATGGAGCGGGGGAAACCGTCCAGAATGAAGCCGTTCTTGCAAGCGTCGCTGGCGAGCTTCTCCTTGATGAGACCGATCACGACCTCATCGGGAACCAGCTTACCGGCATCCATGTAGCTCTTGGCCTCAAGACCGAGCTGGGTGCCTTCCTTGATGGCGGCGCGCAGAGCGTCACCGGTGGAGATGGCGGGGATGCCATACTTCGCGCAGATGCTGGCTGCCTGGGTACCCTTACCGGCGCCGGGAGCGCCCAATAAAATCAGTTTCATGTTGTTATCTCCTCCGTATCAGATTGAAGGGGGTGTCATAGGGGTTAACGTGTTGCTGTTCATGCGGTCAGACGGAGCGCATCAGTCAAGGAAGCCCTTGTAGTTGCGCAGGGTCATCTGAGCCTCCAGCTCGCGGAAGGTCTCGAGAGCGACGCCGACCACGATGAGCAGGGAGGTACCACCGAAGGACAGATCCGGGATACCGAAGCCGTCGATCGCAGTCCAGACTGCGTTGACGATCATGGGGATACCCGAGAGAGCGCACAGGAAGAACGCGCCCAGCAGAGTGATTCTGTTGAGGATCTTCTTGATATAGTCAACGGTGGGCTTACCGGGACGGATGCCGGGGATGGCGCCGCCGTTGTTACGCAGGTTATTGGATACTTCCACAGGATTGAAGGAGATCATGATGTAGAAGTACGCGAACGCGATGATCAGAAGAGTCTGGATCGCGATATAGGGGAAGCTGGTCTGGCTCAGGTAGTTGTTCACAAACTGGCTGAACTTGGAGTCGGGGAAGAATCCCGAGATAGTCGGCAGAATGGAGACAATAGAGCTTGCGAAGATGACGGGCATAACGCCTGCCATATCCAGCTTCAGGGGCAGAGTGGTGGACTGACCGCCGTACATCTTGCGGCCGACCACGCGCTTAGCGTACTGGACGGGGATGCGGCGCTCCGAGTTGGAGAACCAGACCACGGCAGCGACGCAGAATACCAGCAGGACAGCGACCAGGGCGCAGATGACCACGCCGAGAGCGATCTGCCAGCCGAAGTGCTCGCCCTTGGCGAAGATGCCAAGACCGCCGAGACCGCGCATCAGGGGCTGGGACTGACCCGACACCTGAGTCGCGACACCGTACTTGGTGAAGCACAGATCAATGACGGTACCCAGCATACCGGGCAGGCGGGCGATGATGTTGGCGAAGAGGATGATGGAGATACCGTTACCGATACCCTTCTCATTGATCTTCTCAGCCAGCCACATGATCACGGAAGCGCCGGCGCAGTAGGCCAGAACCAGCACGATACGGGCGATCCAAGCGCCCCAGACTTTCCATCCCTCAGCGGGAGAGAAGCTACCGGTGTCCTCCCAGTTACCGTAGGTCATCATGTTACTTCTCTCGAGGTACATGGTGTAACCGATAGCGGTAACCAGAGCCAGAACCACAGTCAGCACACGGGTGATGGCGGACAGCTTCTTCTTGCCGGACTCGCCCTCCTTACTCCACTCCTCAAACTTGGGGATAGCGATGGAGAGGAGCTGGATCACGATGGAAGCCGTGATGTAGGGAGACACGGACAGAGCAAACAGGGTTGCCTGAGCCAGCGCGCCGCCCGAAAGCAGGTTCAGCCAGCCCAGCGCGCCGTTGGTCATGAAGCCGCCCTCCATGAGGTCGGGGGAGATCCAAGGCATGGGAATGCTGGAGCCCAGGCGGTACAGCACGAGGATCATCAGGGTGAAGAGGATCTTATTTTTCAGCTCGGGAATTTTCCACGCGTTCTTTAACGTCTGAAACATATTATACCTCCTCTGCCTGTCCACCTGCTGCAGTAATCTTCTCCTTAGCTGCTGCCGAGAAAGTGGCAGCCTGAACAGTCAGTTTCTTGGTGAGCTCGCCGTCACCCAGGACCTTCAGACCATCGTAGGGCTTACGGATGATCTTCTTTGCGAGCAGAGTCTCCAGATTCACAGTCTCGCCGTCCTGGAACTTATGCTCCAGCGCGCCCACGTTGATGGTGGCGTAGACGGTGGCGAACTTGTTATGGAAGCCTCTCTTGGGGAGCTTACGGTACAGAGGGAGCTGACCACCCTCGAAGCCGGGACGGACACCGCCGCCGGAGCGGGCGTTCTGACCCTTGTGACCCTTACCGGCAGTCTTACCGTTACCGGAGCCGGGGCCGCGGCCAACGCGGAAGGACTCTCTGGTGGAGCCCTCAGCGGGTCTCAGTTCGTTGAGTTTCATATTCGTTCTCCTCCTTATCAGTCGTTTACGGTCTCGACCGCAACCAGGTGAGCGAGAACCTTGATCTTGCCGGCGAGGACGGCGTCGTCAGCGTGGACGATGCTGTCGCCGATCTTGCGCAGACCCAGGGACTGAGCCGTAGCCTTCTGGTTAGGCTTAGCGGCGATCAGACTCTTCTTAAGTGTTACCTTCTTCATATCCGTCGCCTCCTTAACCCTTGACCTGCTCCACGGGGATGTCGCGGATCTTCGCGACCTCCTCAGCGGTGCGCAGCTCGGAAAGCCCTGCCATGGTGGCCTTGACCACGTTGGTGGGGTTGTCAGAGCGCAGGCACTTTGCGCGGATGTTGGAGATACCGGCGCACTCCAGAACGGCGCGCACCTTGCCACCGGCGATGATACCGGTACCGAGGGCGGCGGGCTTGAGCATAACGCGACCGGCGCCAAACTCACCTGTGACCTCGTGGGGAATGGTGGTACCCTTGAGGGAGACGGTGATCATATTCTTCTTAGCATCCTCGATGCCCTTGCGGATTGCCTCGGGAACCTCGGCAGCCTTACCAAGACCAACACCGACGTGACCGTTCTGGTCGCCCACAACCATGAGAGCTGCGAAGCGAGCCACACGACCACCCTTAACGGTCTTGGAAACACGGTTCAGAGCGACGAGCGTTTCCTTCAGCTCGAACTCTGCCGGATTAAACTTGTTAGCCATAGTTTTGTTTCCTCCTAAATGTTACTCATACGGTCGGCTAAGACCGTAGAGCGTGTACAAACCGAACCGATCCGACCTCCTGTCGGATGGGCCTCCGTGGGGATCCGCGGCAGGGTAGCCGCGTAATCCTGCGGGACAATCAGAACTTCAGGCCGCCCTCGCGAGCACCCTCAGCCAATTCCGATACACGTCCGTGATAAAGGTAGCCGCCGCGGTCGAACACGACCTCGGTGATTCCCTGTGCGATAGCCTTCTCGGCAATCATCTTGCCGACCTCTCTTGCGGCGGCCTTATTGCCGCCGTTGCCCTCAAAGCCTGCGCCGTAAGTAGAAGCGGCAACGAGGGTCACGCCCTTCACATCGTCGATGATCTGAGCGCTGATGTTAGCATTGGAGCGATACACAGCCAGACGGGGACGCTCGGCAGTGCCGGAGACCTTGCTGCGGATGCGAATGTGTCTCTTCAGTCTGGCCTGGTTTTTATCCTTCTTGCTTACCATTTCATTCCACTCCTTTCAATTACTTACCGGTCTTACCGGCCTTGCGGCGGACGTTCTCATCGATGTAGCGAACGCCCTTGCCGTGGTAGGGCTCGGGAGGTCTCTTGCTGCGGATGACGGCAGCGGTCTGACCGACCTCCTGCTTGTCGATACCCTTAACCACGATGATCATGCTGGAGCTGACCTTCTCGGTGGTCATCTTATCGATGCCGGCCTTCTTGATCTCGTCCTCGGTGGGAACCTCGAGCTTGATGGAGTCGGTATCCTGCATGATGAACTTCTCCTGGGGCAGGCCGGTCCCGGGCATCAGGGAGTGGCCGAGGAAAAGCTGGAGAGTCTTACCGGTCTTGACGGCCTTGTAGCCGACGCCGATAATCATGAGGACCTTCTGATAGCCCTGAGAAACGCCGGTGACCATATCCTGGAGAAGGGCGCGGGACAGACCGTGAACGCTTCTGTCCTCCTTCTCGTCGGTGGGACGGGTGACGAGAATCTCATTTCCCTCGACGGAGAAATTCATTCTCTCGTTAAAGGTTCTCTCGAGAGTACCGAGGGGACCCTTCACGGTGATGTGGTTGCCTTCACCGATCTGAACAGTTACGCCTGCGGGGATTACCACGGGCATTCTACCAATTCTTGACATATTCTTGTACCTCCTGTCCAATTACCAGACAAAGGCCAGGACTTCGCCGCCAACGTTGAGGGAGCGAGCCTTCTTGTCCGTCATAACACCCTTAGAGGTGGAAACGATGGCGATACCCAGACCGTTCATGACCTTGGGCATATCCTCGCAGCTTGCGTAGATACGCAGACCGGGCTTGGAAACGCGCTTGATCCCACGGATGACCTTCTGCTTACCGGGCAGGTACTTGAGGGTCACGCGGATGGTGCCCTGCTTGCCGTCGTCAACGACGGTGTAGCCCTTGATGTAGCCCTCCTCGGTGAGGATCTCGGCGATCGCCTTCTTCATATTGGATGCGGGAATGTCAACAGTAGCGTGCTTTGCGGTATTCGCATTGCGGATTCTGGTGAGCATATCAGCAATAACATCAGACATTTGCATTTTATTTTCCTCCTAATGCAAGTTATCATTATCTTGCTGCCACGTTTGTGGCGGCGTATCGGGGGTTAAGAGCAGACCGGGCGTGCACCGTCTTGGGTGCAACCGACACTGTCTCGCCGGGGTAGGTCTCGCCATCTCCGCGAGCTTGCCATATCCGGCCTGTCTTCCTACCGATAGGTGGGGGTCCCGTCCGAGGCCTTACGCCTTCGGACAGGTGGGGATGTAATTCCTTTTCCTCGAATTACCAAGAGGACTTCTTCACGCCGGGGATCTCACCCTTGTAGGCGAGCTCGCGGAAGCAGATACGGCAGATGCCGTACTTGCGGAGGTAAGCGTGAGGACGGCCGCAGATCTTGCAGCGATTGTAAGCGCGAGTAGAGAACTTAGGCTCTCTCTGCTGCTTGTTGATCATAGACTTCTTTGCCATTATCCGTTACCTCCTATTAGTCCTTTGCGTAGGGTGCGCCCATCAGACGGAGCAGCTCGCGAGCTTCCTCGTCGGTGTTGGCGGTGGTGACGAAGCAGATATCCATACCGCGGATCTTCTCGACCTTGTCGTACTCGATCTCGGGGAAAATCAGCTGCTCCTTCAGACCGAGGGAGTAGTTACCGCGACCGTCAAATGCGTTGGGGTTGATACCCTTGAAGTCACGAACGCGGGGCAGGGAGAAGTTGAAGAGACGGTCAACGAACTCGTACATCTTCTCGCCACGGAGAGTGACCTTCACGCCGATCTTCATGCCCTCACGGAGCTTGAAGTTTGCCACGGACTTACGGGCGTAAGTGGGGACAGCCTTCTGACCGGTGATGGCGGAGATGTCAGCGATGACAGCGTCGATGGCCTTGGAGTTCTCCTTGGCATCGCCCACGCCGACGTTGATCACGATCTTATCCAGCTTGGGGATCTGCATGACGCTCTTGTACTCGAACTTCTTCATGAGAGCGGGAGCGATCTCACTGGTATACAATTCCTTGATTCTTGCCATGATATCTGTCTCCTTTCTCAATCGAACTTGTGGCCGCAGTCCTTGGTAGAACAAACGCGGACCTTCTTGCCGTCGATAACCTCGACGTGGGTGCGAACGCCCTTATCGCACTTGGGGCAGTACAGAGCGACCTTGGAGGCATACATGGCGCTCTCAGCGTCCACGATACCACCGGTCTCGCCCTGACGGCGGGGCTTCACGTGCTTGTGAATGATGTTGGCATCCTTCACGATGACCTTACCCTCTGCGGGGGAAACTGCGATGACCTCACCCTTGACGCCCTTGTCGTCACCGGAGAGAACCACAACGGTATCGCCCTTCTTGATATGCAGCTTTGCCATTTTCGCGATACCTCCTTACAGAACTTCGGGAGCCAGGGAGAGGATCTTCAGGTAATCCTTCTCGCGGAGCTCTCTGGCCACAGGCCCAAAGATACGGGTACCGCGGGGGGTCTTATCGTCCTTGATGATAACGGCTGCGTTCTCATCGAACTTGATATAAGAACCGTCTGCGCGGTGAACACCGTGAGCGCTTCTGACGATGACGGCCTTAACGACGTCACCCTTCTTGACCACACCGCCGGGTGCGGCCTTCTTAACAGCGCAAACAACGACGTCGCCGATGTTTGCGTAACGACGACCGGTGCCGCCCAGAACACGGATGCAAAGGAGCTCCTTCGCACCGGTGTTGTCGGCAACCTTCATCCGAGATTCTTGCTGAATCATGGTTAGTTTTCCTCCTACTGTTTCAGTACGCCACTACGTACCTACTATTCGAATTCCGACCGTATTTTTTACCTGCCCGATCCTTCGGCAGAAGATATTGGGTAGGTTAATTACTTAGCCTTCTCGACGATCTGGACCAGTCTCCATCTCTTGGTCTTAGAGAGGGGGCGGGTCTCCATGATCTCGACGCGGTCGCCAATCCCGCACTCGTTGTTCTCATCGTGAGCGTGCACCTTCAGGGTGTGCTTGATGATCTTACCGTAGGTGGGGTGCTTGACGTTATCCTCGATAGCGACGACGATGGTCTTGTCCATCTTATTGCTGACGACCAGACCAACGCGGCTCTTTCTCAGTGCTCTTTCCATTGCGTTGTATCCTCCTTACGCGTTCTTCTCGTTGAGAACCGTCATCACGCGAGCGATGTCATGCTTGACCTCGGCGATCTGGTGGGGGTTCTCAAGCTGGTTGACTGCGTGCTGGAAGCGGAGGTTAAAGAGCTCTTTCTTCAGCTCCTGGAGCTTGGTCTCAAGCTCAGCAGCGGTCATATTTCTCAGATCCTTTGCCTGCATCTCTTATGCCTCCTCTTTCACGATGAACTTGGTCTTGATGGGGAGCTTGTGACCGGCGAGACGCATAGCCTCTCTGGCCACATCCTCAGCGACGCCGTCCATCTCGAACATAACGCGGCCGGGCTTCACGACGGCGACCCAGTATTCAACGGAGCCCTTACCGGAACCCATTCGGGTCTCGGCAGGCTTCTCGGTGATGGGCTTGTCGGGGAAAATCTTGATCCAGACCTTACCGCCACGCTTGATGTAACGGGTCATAGCAATACGGGCTGCCTCGATCTGCACGCTGGAGATCCAGGCGGGCTCGGTTGCCACAAGGCCGTACTTACCGTAGGCCAGGGTATTGCCGCGGGAGGCCTTACCCTTCATACGTCCGCGCTGAACGCGACGGAACTTAACTCTCTTAGGCATTAACATTAGTTTGCTCCTCCTTCTTTAGGAGTCGTGGTTCTGGGGGTGCGCTCCACAGGACGGCGCTCAGCGGGAGCGGCGTTTCTGCGGTCGCCGCCTCTGCGGTCGCCACCTCTGCGGTCGCCCTGACGGCGGTCAGCACCCTGACGGCGGTCGCCGCCTCTGCGGTCGCCGTTTCTGCGGTCGCCGCGGCGGTCGCCACGGTTCTCCTGAGCAGGACGGTTGACCTCGCTGAGGATCTCGCCCTTGTAGATCCAGACCTTGACACCGATCTTACCGTAGGTGGTGTTTGCCTCCCAGAAGCCGTAGTCGATGTCAGCGCGGAGGGTCTGCAGGGGAATGGTGCCCTCGTGGTAGTGCCCGGAGCGAGCGATCTCGGCGCCGCCCAGACGGCCTGCGCAGTTGACCTTGATACCCTTTGCACCGTTTCTCATGGTGTTACGAATGGCCATCTTCATGGCGCGGCGGAAGGAAACGCGGCGCTCGAGCTGAGACGCGATGTTCTCGGCGACGAGCTGAGCGTTCAGATCGGGCTGACGGACCTCAACGACGTTGAGGGCGACGGGCATACCGACCATAGCCTCCAGCTCCTTCTTGTACTTGTCGATCTGCTCACCGCCGCGGCCGATAACCATACCGGGCTTAGCGCAGTGAACGAAGACGCGAACGCGGTGGCTGTCTCTCTCGATCTCGATCTTGGGGATGCCGGCGTCCTGGAGGGCCTTCTTCAGATACTTACGGATGTTGTAGTCGGAGACCAGGGTGTCGCCAAAGACCTCGTCCTTTGCGAACCATCTGGAGTCCCAGTTCTTAATGACACCCACGCGAAGACCGTGGGGATTTACTTTCTGTCCCATTTACCGTTACTCCTTTCTTAGTCTCTCTCGGCGACCACGATGGTCACATGGCTCGTTCTCTTCAGGATGCGGTCTGCGCTACCCTTGGCACGAGGCATGAGGCGCTTCATGGTGGGGCCGGGGGTCACGAAGCACTCGGAAACGTACAGCTTGGAACCGTCCATGTGGAAGTTGTTCTCAGCGTTTGCGATTGCGCTCTTCAGGAGCTTGATAAGGTACTCGGAAGCACCGCGGCGGGTGTTCTTCAGAATAGCCATGGCTGCATCGGCATCCTTGCCTCTGATCAGATCCAGAACGATCTGGACCTTGCGAGGAGAGATGCGTGCATGCTTCAGATGTGCTGCTGCTTGCATTTTCATATCCTCCTCTTATTACTTGTTCGAAGTCTTGGAGCCGGCGTGACCCTTGAAAGTACGGGTCAGGGCGAACTCGCCCAGCTTGTGACCGACCATCTCTTCGGTGATATACACGGGAACGTGCTTTCTGCCGTCATGAACGGCGATGGTGTGACCGACGAACTCCGGATATATCGTGGATGCTCTGGACCAGGTCTTGAGCACCTTCTTTTCCTGCTTCTCGTTCATGGCGCAAACCCGTGCGAACAGCTTTGCTTCCACGTAAGGAGCCTTCTTGCTACTTCTGCTCATTGATATATCCTCCTTTACTTAGCGTTTCTGCGCTTGACGATGAACTTGTCGGTGCGAGCCTTCTTGTTTCTCGTCTTATAACCCAGCGCAGGCTTACCCCAAGGGGTAACGGGTGCGGGATGACCGATGGGGGAACGACCCTCACCACCACCATGGGGGTGGTCGCAGGGGTTCATGACCGAACCGCGGACAGTGGGACGGAAGCCCTTGTGACGGGTCTTACCGGCCTTACCAACCTTAATGGTGTTGTGCTCGAAGTTACCGACCTGACCGATGGTGGCCTTGCAGTCCAGACGGACGATGCGGACCTCACCGGAGGGCAGACGTACCTGAGCGACGCCGCCGTCCTTGGAGATGAGCTGAGCCATCACACCGGCAGCGCGGACGAGCTGAGCGCCCTTACCGGGGTAGAGCTCGACGTTGTGGATGAAGGTACCAACGGGGATATTGGCCAGGGGCAGGGTGTTACCGACCTTGATGTCGGCCTCGGCGGAGGAGGCGACAACGTCGCCAACCTTCAGACCCTCGGGAGCGATGATGTAGCTCTTAACGCCGGCCTCGTTCTGAAGCAGTGCGATGAAGGCAGAGCGGTTGGGATCGTACTCGATGGCGGTTACGGTACAAGCGGAGGAATCCAGACGCTTGAAGTCGATGATTCTGTACTTGACCTTGTTGCCGCCGCCGCGATGACGGAGGGTGATGCGGCCGTAGCTGTTACGGCCTGCGTGCTTCTTCTTGATAACGACCAGGCTCTTCTCGGGGGTGTCCTTGGTGATGATCTGGCTGTAAGCCGGAACGGACATATTTCTTCTCGAAGGGGTCGTAGGCTTATACTTAATGGTAGGCATTTACTTCAACCTCCTTCATTAGTTCAGGCCTTCGAAGAACTCGATGGTCTTGGAGTCGGCCGTCAGAGTCACGATTGCCTTCTTCCAAGCGGAGGTGTAGCCAAAGTGGACACCCATGCGCTTGGGCTTTCTCTTCATGTTGATGACGTTCACGGAGGCGACCTTAGTGCCGGGGAACATGGTCTCAACAGCGGTTGCGATCTCGGGCTTGGTGGCCCCCGACTGAACCTTGAAGACGTACTTCTTGTGGTTGTCGTCAGCCAGCATGTCCATGGAAGCCTCGGTGATCACGGGCTTGATGATGATATCTTCGATCATTTTCATTATGCGTATACCTCCTCGAGCTTCTTAACGGCTGCGGCGGTAATGACCATCTTGTCTGCCTTCAGGATCTCGTAGACGTTGATGGTGGTAGCCAGAGTGGTCTCAACGCGCTCGATGTTCGCGCAGCTCTTGACGGTGTAGGGGTTGACGGCATCCAGCACCACCAGAGCGCGGTTGTCAACGCCCAGAGCCTTGAGCATGTTGACCATGGTCTTGGTCTTGTACTCGGTGCAGGCGATGTCATCCACGATGATGAGCTTACCCTCAGCAACCTTAGCCGAGAGAGCGGAGAACAGAGCGACGCGCTTGGTCTTCTTGTTCATATCGGTGCGGTAGCTGCGGGGCTTGGGGCCGAGAGCGATACCGCCGTGAGTCCACTGAGGAGAGCGGGTAGAACCCTGACGGGCGCGACCGGTTCCCTTCTGTCTCCAGGGCTTTCTGCCGCCACCGGAAACCTCGGTGCGGGTCAGAGTGGACTGGGTGCCCTGTCTCTGGTTGAGCAGATATGCTCTGACAGCGGCGTGAAGAACTGCCGCGTTGATCTCAGCGCCGAACACGCTGTCCGCGAGCACCATGGTGCCGACTTCTTCACCGGCCATGTTAAAAACTTTTACATTAGGCATGGTTTATTCCTCCTTCCGCTTATGCTTTCACAGAGTTGCGAACGAACACGATGCCGTTCTTGGCGCCGGGAACGGCACCCTTGACGGCGATGAGGTTGTTCTCGCTGTCGATCCTGACGACCTTCAGGTTCTGGACGGTGACTTGCTCGTTACCGTACTGACCGGCCATCTTCTTGTTCTTGAAGATACGGGAGGGGCTGGAGTTAGCGCCCATAGAGCCTGCCTGACGGTGCACAGGGCCCACACCGTGGGTCATGCGGAGCTTGTGGCAGTTCCAACGCTTGATAACGCCCGTGTAACCGTGTCCCTTAGTCATACCGGTGATGTCGACCTTCTCGCCTGCGGCGAAGGTATCGACGGTGATGACGTCACCGACATTGTATCCCGAGCAATCATCGTAGCGGAACTCCTTCAGGTGCTTCTTGATCTGGAGTCCGTTCTTCGCGAAATGACCTTGCTCAGCCTTGGTCAGGTGCTTAGCCTTAGCATCCATGAAACCGAGCTGAATGGCGTCATAACCATCGTTTTCCACGGTCTTCTTCTGCGCGACGACGCAGGGACCGCACTCAATGACGGTAACAGGGATCACGTTGCCCTTCTCGTCAAAGATCTGAGTCATACCGATTTTCTTACCGATAAGTCCCTTGTTCATTGTGTTTTTCCTCCTGTAAATTATTGGTTGGCAGGCGGTATCCAGTCGAGATCCGACATCCTCCCGTCAACTTGACTTACAAAGTTACCGATCCACCGCACCGTGGGAAAAATGCGCTCGCGCATTTTTCGGCGCGCGGCCAGAGGCGCAAGGCCTTTGCCGGCCTTTACGCCGCGCGATGTCGGCTGTTGTCTTTGTTTTGCCGTGTGGAATCACGGCAGCGGCCCTCGCGGGAGCCGCGCGGCAGTGGCTGAACCGCCGCTTTGGGGGTTATGTGCTTGTCGATCTCTCGCTGCTACTCCGATTACAGCTTGATCTCGATCTCAACACCGGCGGGGAGCTCGATGCTCATGAGGGCGTCCACAGTCTTCTGGGAAGGCTTCATGATATCGATCAGACGCTTGTGGGTTCTGGTCTCGAACTGCTCGCGGCTGTCCTTGTTGACGTGGACAGAGCGCAGGATGGTGACGATCTCACGGTCGGTGGGCAGCGGGATGGGACCCGAAACCTCGGAACCGTTAGCCTTAGCGACAGCCACGATCTTCTCGGCGGCGGTGTCGATGAGGGTGTGATCGTAGCTCTTGAGACGAACTCTGATCTTTTCCTTGATTGCCATTGTTTTTGCCTCCTTTTCGTATTTCGCGCGAGCCTTATATATATGGTAGAAACCAAGCCGCGCGATGGGGGAAATTGGGGCGCGATCCGATTCAACACCGTTCCGCGTGTTCCTTGTCTCTCCCGAGAAAAGCGGCGGAGACCGCCGATCCTCTCACAGAGCCCCAAAGGAGCGCGGGCGATATTGATCAATGTTTTCGCCCGATTGTCGGACATGCTCAGTGAAAATTCCCTCGCGGGGATCGGATACACCCGAGAGCAACCTCTCACTTCTACGCACATCATGCCTCACTATTATACACCATTTTACCCAAAAATGCAATAGCTTGCAAAAAGTTTTTCTTTCTCATCAGTTAAGAAATTTGCAGAAATTTTCAGCCCGTTTTTATACATCTTGCACAATAATTTTGCCTCCCCTCCCCTCTGCCGCCCGAGCCTGTCTCTTATATATAAATAAAATGAAGAAAACCGTTCAAAAAGACGTGATCCGTTACATTTTGTTCACATATATGTTGTATAATAAAGAGGAATATGCGAATGCCCTCGCGGCGTTCCCCACTTTCTGATAAAAGGTAGGTTTTTCCATGGATCGCTCCCGTACCATGCCCCGCCTCAGCTTTATCCTGACGGCGGCTCTGACCCTCGCGGGCGTTGCCCTTCGGTCGGTGTGTATGCTCACCCAATTTGACAAGGCCGTGGGCTATTTCGATCAAGGCCCCCTGCCCACCCTTTCGGGTATTCTGTACTTCATCGCCGTGATCGCTGCCGTGACGGGCGGGATCCTGATCCCCAAGGGGACTCTCCCCCGCCGTCTGGAGAACCGCCTCCGCCTCCCCGCCGCCGTCCTCTACGGCGCGGTTCTGGTTGCCTTTTCCATCGCCTCCCTCCTGTTCTGCTACGGCGAGCGCGCCCACAATGCCGTCCTATGCCCCATCCTTCTGGGTCTGCCCGCCGCTCTCTACTTCTTCCTCTCGGCCAACCGAAGCGGCCGCTACCCCGATTGGCTCTCCCTCGTGGGCTTCCTCCCCGTGTTCTGGGCAATCACCGCCATCTGGGAAACCTACGTCGATCAATTCACCACCATGAACAGCCCCGTCAAGGTAGGACTTCAGATGGGATTCGTGGGGCTCGCCCTGCTCCAGATCGCCGAGCTTCGCTTCCGTCTGGGGAAGGCTCTCCCCCGTTGCGCCGTCGCCCTCATGGGGGTGAGTGTGTTCCTGTCCCTGAACGGCTCGATCCCCGTCCTTGTGGGCACAGGCGCGGGGGTTCTGGACAACACCCTCCACCTGTTCTATGCCATCGTCCTGCTCTGCGGCGGTCTGTACGGGCTCTGCATCCTGTTCCGATACACATGGTTCCCCGGTGAGCCCGAGGACGGCGGCTCCGATGCAGAGGACGGTCCCTCTGCCGCCGACGAAGCCCTTCCCGCCGACATTCCCGACACCTCTGAGACCCCCAACGCCGAGTAAAGGAGAACCGCCATGCGCGTATCCGCCAACGTCCGCATCCAATGGCTGCACGAGGAGCTGGTGAGGAACACCTGCCCCAACGCCGCCCGTCTGGCCGAGCGCTTCCATATCTCACGCCGACAGGCGCAAAGAGACATCGACTTCATGAAGAAGCAGCTCGGAGCCCCCATCGAGTATGACGGTCGGGTCATGGGCTACCGCTACACCAAGGCCTTCACCCTGCCCATCTCGGTGAAGAACGAAAACGACGGCGGTCTGGCTCGCCTCCCCATGAACCCCTTCGGGCAGGACACGGGAGACTATTCCGCCGAGGCCGATAGCGTCATCATTCAGGGTCAGATCCCCTACACCGCCACCTTGGGCATCACCGACAAGCTGACGGTGCTGGAAATGCGCTCCTACATCATCTCCGAGGAAGCCAGAGGGCAGTTCCTCTGCGAGTTCCACAACATCGACCGCTTCCTCTGTGCCATCCTCACCGCCCGCTCGGGTATCCGCATCATCGAACCCGCGTGGCTCCGCGAAAAGCTCCTCCACATGGCGAGGAAGGCCATTGACAACAACCAAGACTGATCCATCCCCGGCGAGGTATATATAAATGAAGGATTTTCACATCAACACAGAAATTTTCTTTGGCGAGAACGCGCTGGACAGGCTCTCGGCTCTGCGCTTTGATTCCGTTCTCATTATTTCAGATCCCTTCGTGGTCCAGAGCGGCATGATCACCCTCCTGACCACCCGTCTGGATAAGGCGCGCATCCGCTACGAGCTCTTCACTGACGTGGTGCCCGACCCCCCCGTGGAGAAGGTCATCGCGGGGGTGGCCGCCGTCATGAAAACCAAGCCCGCGTGCCTCATCGGCGTGGGCGGCGGCTCGGCTATTGACACCGCCAAGGCCGTGAGAAAGTTCGCCCGTCAGTTCGACGAGGACTACGATCCCCACCTCATCGCCATCCCCACCACCTCGGGCACGGGCAGCGAGGTCACTCGCTTCGCCGTCATCTCCAACCCCGCCGAGGGGCGCAAGTATCCCTTGGTGGATGAGGAGCTTCTCCCCGACGAGGCCATTCTGGACGAGGTGCTGGTCAAGTCTGTCCCCGCCTCTGTCACCGCCGACACGGGCATGGACGTTATGACCCACGCCATCGAGGCCTACGTCTCCACCGACAACAACGAGTTTTCGGGTGCTCTCGCCGAGAAGGCGGTAGAGATCTCGGGTCAGTTCCTTATCCGCTCCTACAGTAGCTGTGACGATACCCACGCCCGCCGCAAGATGCACATCGCCTCCTGCCTTGCGGGTCTGGCCTTCAATTCCGCCTCGCTGGGGCTCAATCACGGCATGGCCCACCAGCTCGGCGCTCGCTTCCACATCCCCCACGGTCGCGCCAACGCCATCCTGCTTCCCTACATCATCGAGTTCAACAGCGGCGTTGCCCTCATCAGCCGCTCCCAGAAGGCATACCCCTCCTGCGTCCGTAAATACTGCAACCTTGCCCGCATTCTGGGGGTGAGCAACATGAACGAGGTCACGACCATCCGCGCCCTCATCTCCTACCTCCATTTCTTAGGCGCCGAGATGGGCATCCCCGCCAAGGTCTCCGAGGCTTGCCCCAATCTCACCGAGACCGAGTACCTCGCCGCTCTGGACGATATGGCCACCGCCGCCCTCGCCGACGGCTGTACCGCCACCAATCCCCGCACGCCGTCCCATGAGGAGGTCGTGGAGATCTATAAGAAGATCTGGTAATTTTCACCCATATAAAGGAAAGGGTCGCCTTGCAGGGCGACCCTTTGGTTATTTTACTTTTTT
>JAZNUO010000086.1:0-3503 GCA_045592305.1 Eubacteriales bacterium
GAATGGATGCCGGTGGCATCCAGAGCCGCGGCGTGACCGAGCCGCAGCGAGAACAGGGGTAAAACCCCTGCCGATAAACCCCAATTTACGCAACACTCGATGGCAACAAGGGGCTCAGCGTCGGATGCGCTCGGCTTCCCAGCGGTTGTGGGACAGGACACGTCCGAAATAGTAGAACAGGAACATGAACGACACTCCAATCAGCCAGCCGAGCCACGCATTTTGATACGGCTCGCACAGGCCGATGAAGCCAACGAAGAATTTCTCAAAGATCGTAGCCTCGGTGTAGCCGTAGCCCCTGCCCGACGTTGCCAACGCGACCGTATAGATCAAGGTGGGGATCAGCCACAGGGCGGCGGTGGTGAGGGTGCAGACCAAGGCCTCGGTGAGCGCTATCTTGCGGTAGCGGGCAAAGCCCTCGGCTACGTGCTCCTCTCCCCGCTTCTCGGCGGAGGTGGCATCCAGAAAGGCGCGCTTACGCTTGCCGTTTTTGAAGTAGAATCCCACCAGAATATCCCCCAGCACGAACAGGGCTACCATGCTGTACAGGAACATGAAGGGGGGAATGCGGGTCGCGGCATCGCTGGACATGGTGTAGGGATCCGAATTTCCCATGACCATAAAGTGAAAGACCAGACTCACCCCATGGAAGATCAAGAGAGCGATCAAGGTATTGACGGCGGTGCGGAGGTAGTCGGGCTTTTCGGGGACGTAAGGAGTTGCGGGAGGTTGCTCGTTCATGGAGGTCTCCTTTCAGGGTATGGTCGAGGGGCTCAGCGTCGGATGCGGTTGGCCGCCCAGCTCTTGTGGGAGAACAGCCGACCGAAATAGTGGAAGCAGAACAAAATGGTCAGGGCGAGGAGCATCCCGATCCACGCGTTTTGGAAGGGCTGGAAGAAGCCGATAACCCCTGTGAAAAAGGTCTCGACGGTCCACGCGTCGGCGTAGCCGTAGCCCATGCCCGAGGAATTCAGGGCAGCGGTATAAAAGCCCGCGGGAAGCAGCCACAGAACAGCGGTGACGGCGGTGCAGATCACGGCTTCGGTGAGGGCGAGCTTGCGGTAGCGTCTCTCCCCCTCAGCCACGTGCCCCGCTCCCCGCACCTCCACCGAGGTGGCGGCGAGGTAGGCTCGCTTACGGTCGCCGTTTTTGAAGTAGAACACTGTCATGATAATGGCGATGACAAGGAGGGTCAAAAGAGAAAAGCCGAACATGACCAAGCGGAACTCGGGCTCATGCTCATCCCCGATCATCTGGTTTTCCAGGGGGCTCATAAACAGGACGTACAGAATCCAAGTCACGGCGTGGAAGATCAGCATGAAGAACAGGGTCTTGGCCCCCGTTTTGACATGGTTGGGCTTTTCGGGACAGTAGGCCGGAGCCGTGATCTCGTCGTGGCGGTTCATGTCGCTTCTCCTTTTTCAAGTCTCTTGTCTATTTTTTGCGTTCCTTTGATTGTTTGCTGTAATAATTATACATCATATCAGATGATTTGTCAATAGATTTCGCGCATTTTTTCTCAACCGTTTCGAAAGCCCACCTCACGGGTTGGGTGAGTGCGATGGCGGAGGGGGCTTTCAAGGTAAGGCTTCATTCATTTTGCATTCTTACAAAAAAGCCGGTCTCATCTGCCTCCCCTCCATGGCTGCCTGCAGCGCCTCGGGCACCAGAGAAAAATCCGCCACAAGGGAATGGGGCTTGGATGTGGGATCGTCCTGCACCATAGGGGTGAAGTAGACGCTCTTGCGGGATAGAAGGGTGCCGATATTGCGGAGGTTGGCGGAGAGGGCATCGTTGGAGGCGAGGGTGATGAGGAGGGGGCGATCCGAGCGTAAATGAGCTTTGGCGGCCATACAGACGGGGGTGTCGGTGATGCCGTTTGCCAGCTTGGCGAGGGTGTTGCCGGTGCAGGGGCAGATCACCAGGGCATCCAGCGGGCGGGCGGGGCCTAAAGGCTCAGCCTCGGGGATGGTGCGGATGACGGGGTGTCCGCAGACCGACTCAACACGGGCGATAAGGTCGGCGGCCTTACCGAAA
Organism: Eubacteriales bacterium; assembly: GCA_045592305.1. Lineage (GTDB taxonomy): Bacteria > Bacillota > Clostridia > Oscillospirales > CAG-272 > CAMEON01. The sequence continues at coordinate 2,038 of JAZNUO010000086.1, forward strand.
CGGGTGTTCGTGGTGGCGGTGACGTTGCTCACGATGGGGAGGACATCGTAGCCCTTCTCTTTCAGTTGGGTGAGGATCTCCACCGACCTCGAGAGGGTACAGAAGGAGCCGCAGAGGGCGTAGCCGATCATGTGGGCGTACCTCCTTCCCTGTTGGTCTCGTCCAGGCTGTCGCGGTGGGCGATGATCCCAAGGATGCACTCGGCGATGGCTCTGCCCGCGTCACGGGGGGCGTAGCTGCCGGGGAGAGAAGGGGCGCGGAGGTAGCGGAGGCTATTTTTCGCGGTGGCCTCGCGGATGTGACAGTCGCTGACTCCGAAGGGGGCGGAGGCTAAATCGATGAGGAGGGTGTCGGGGGAAAGACCCATGAGAAGGTCGCGGGGGAGGACGTGGGCGGGGACGGTATTGAAGAGGACGGGGTGGTCGCGGCAGAGGGGAGAGAGACCGCCCATGGGGTCGGATTCGGTGATAAGGAGGGGGTGACAGCCCTCGGCGGCGGCCTCAAACAGGCTCTCCTCCCGTCGGGCACAGACCGTCACGTCAGCCCCCAGCGCGCGGAGAAGGCGGCTAAGGTATTTCCCGATACGCCCAAAGCCCAGCACCGCTACCGAGGCACCGCGAATGGTACGGTCGGTCAGCTCCATGGCGGTCATGAGGGCGGCCTCGGCGGTGATGTAGGCGTTTCGGAGCTGGAGGATCTCGCTCTCATAGTAGTCGGTGACGCGGGTGGCGGTAGGGTCGGATTCTCTTGTACAGTCAAGAATTTTTTGGGGGAGCTTACCGCCGAAGAGGGTGAGGCTCGGGGTACGGCTCATGAGGTCGGCGATCTCGGTGAGGGTCACGCGGCAGCTCGGATCGCGGGGGGTGCAGACGGTCTCGCCGTCCCGTGAGGCGGGGAGGGGGAGGATCAGCACGTCGGCACCCTCGGCGGCCTTGGGTAGGCTTCCGCAGACCCGCAGGTCGGTGTCGCTTTCGGGGACGGGCAGGCAATCGCTTCCGCAGCCGAGGAGGTTTACGGCGTGCCCTTCCTCGGCGAGGCGCTTCGCCAGGTGGGTCATGCGCAGGTCTCCCCCGATGACGGCGAAGCGGCGGGGGTGGATTTGGTCGGTATGTTTCAAGGTGCGGTCACTCCTTTCGGGGGATTTCGTGACGGAGGGTACCGCGGGGGCGGTCGAGTTCTGTCACATTACAGGGTATGCTGAGGGGAGGGGAAATGACCGTGGGTGGAGACAGAGAAATTGGGGTTTAAAGGGGAGGCGAGGGGAACACCAAAGGGAAACTTCTTGCAAGAAGTTTCCCTCTGGACTCCCTTCAAGAACCTTCAATAAAGCATTAATTATCAATCCTTTTTAAAGGTTTTTGGAGATTCCAAAGAACCTCGCAATATTTGCCAAAGGCAAATTTGCCCCGAGCGGAGCGAGGATGTTTCCAAAAGGTTCTTTGGCGGGTAGCGAAGCGGCGACGCGG
>JAZNUO010000087.1:0-5435 GCA_045592305.1 Eubacteriales bacterium
AGAACCATCTGGTCTACCTCGGTATCGCAGTTGCCGCGGACGCAGAAGAGCTTGTGGGCGTACTCCGAGAGCATGGAAATGACCGCCTTGGGGTCGTAGCCCTCGGGCAGATCGTTGCGGGGGCCGTGGTAGAGAAGATCACCCAGCAGGATCAGGTGCTGTGCGCCCGAGGCGGTGAAGGTATCCAGCAGCTTCTTGCAGGCGGGGGCCGAGCCGTGGAGGTCGGAGGCAATCATCAGTTTCATAAAAACTCCTTATCCATCAATGGGTTACATGGGCGTAACCCCTCTGGGGCATCTCAAAAACTCATCGTGCTACGAGCGGCGAGAAGATTTTTCGTCAGTCTAAGCAAAAAAACGCGCGTATAGTTGATCCTATACGAAGTTTTTTTGTGACGAATGACGGGAAAGATTCCGCCGATTCGTTGCGCGAGGGGTTTTTCGAGATGCCCTCTTGTCAATCGTACTTCTTTTTCCCCTTCAGGGTGGCGTACAGCTCCTTGTAGGAGGCGTGGCGGATGGGGGATATCTCCTTTTTGGCCACCGCTTCCAGAATGGCGCACTCCTCGTCGTTCATGTGGGTGCAGTCGGTATAGCGGCACTTGCCGAGGTAGGGGGAAAACTCGCGGAAGGTGTGGGGGAGATCCTCCAGCTCAAAAAAGTCGAACCGCTCGAAGTCCAGAAGGGAGAAGCCCGCGGTGTCGGCTATGTAGCCACCCTGTGCGCCGGGCAGGTCAAACAGCTCGGTATGGCGGGTGGTGTTCTTGCCGCGGCCGATCTTCTCGCTGATGTCCCCCGTGGTCAGGTCGAGCCCCTCAAAAACGGTATTGAGGAGGGTGGACTTCCCCGCGCCCGAGGCTCCCGCCACGGCGGGGATCTTTCCATTCAGCTCGGTATGGGCGAAGTCGGCGAAGGCCTGCACCCCCTCTCCCGTGTAGCAGGACAGGACGAAGGTACGGTAGCCCACCTTCTCGTAGAGGGCGGCAATCTTGGCGGCGCGCTTGGGGGAAAGCTCGCTTTTGCCCACGATGATGACGGGCTCGATGCTGTTGAATTCCAGGATGGACAGGAGCTTGTCCACCGTGGGAATGTCGGGGTCGGGGGAGGCGGCGGCGATGACCACCAGCACGGTATCCAAATTGGCCAGCGGCGGGCGAATGAGGCTATTGACGCGTGGGAGGATATCGTCGATCACCAGTCCCGTGCGGTCGGCGGAGGGAGTGGCGATGCCGTCCGCCACCGTGAAGGAGGTGTCATCGTACTGCACCTCCACGAGATCCCCCACCAAGGGGGTGGTATGCTCGTGGCGGAAGGTTCCGCGGGCGCGGCACTCCACGGTCTGCCCCGTCAGGGGAGAGTCCGGAGCTCCCCCGTCCAGACGAACGGTGTAGAGCCCCCCCGTCATTTTTATGATGCGTCCCGTTTGGGTGTAGGTCATGAAAATACTTCCTTTTCAATGGATTGTCGGTGTATTACCTATATGATACCCCAAAACCGTGATTTTGTAAAGTAGTATGGAAGAAAAAACTTGGAATTTCATCGAAAAAATCAGGACAAATTCCGCAAATACCCTTGAAACTTAGAGGGTTTTGCGGTATAATATCGGTATCATTTCACTTTACTTCATTAGAACGGAACATACACAGAAAAAACATGAAAAAGCAAGCATACACCTTCCGCGAGGGAGTGCGGGACGGGATCCCCATCGGTCTTGGGTACCTGTCGGTCTCCTTCGGTATCGGCATCGCGGCGGTGGCGGCGGGACTTTCCCCCCTCATCGCCCTCATCATCTCCATGACCAACGAAACCTCGGCTGGTCAGAAGGCGGGTCTGGATCTCATCGCCGACTGTCTCCCCTTGGCCGAGGGCATCATCACCATGATTTTGTCCCAGCTCGTCATCAATCTGCGCTACTCTCTTATGGGTATTTCCCTCTCCCAGCGGCTGGACGGCAGCTTCACAACCCCGTGGCGGATGCTTCTGTCCTTCAGCATCACCGACGAAATCTTCGCGGTGGCCTCCACCAAGCCCCAAAAGGTGGGAGTACGCTACTTCGCGGGCCTGGGTCTTATTCCCTACGTGGGCTGGGCGGCGGGCACCCTTTTGGGCGCTTTAGCGGGGACGCTTCTCCCCGAAACCGTCCGCGGCTGTCTGGGGCTCATGCTCTTTGGTATGTTCATCGCCATCATCATCCCCCCCGCGCGACGGGAGAGAGGGGTGCTCTTCGCGGTCTGTCTGGCGGTGGCTCTTTCCTGCGTCTTTTACTTCGTGCCCCTCTTTGATTTCCTGTCGGACGGTCTCGCCCTCATCATCGCGGCGGTGGCCGCGGCGGCTGTGGCGGCGCTCCTTTTCCCCGTGTCAGCCCCCCATGAGGACGCGGAGACTCCCGCCCCCGACAGTCGGGAGGTGAGCGTATGAATCAAGAATTTTCCATGTCGATAAGTCATCTTGCCCTGTACCTCGCCGTCATGGCTCTCGTGACCTATCTCATCCGCATGATCCCCTTCACCCTGTTTCGCAAGGAGATCAAGTCGGTATTCTTCCGCAGCTTCCTCGCCTACGTTCCCTACGCGGTGCTGGGAGCTATGACCTTCCCCTCCATCTTCTTCGCCACGTCCTCCCTCCCCTCGGCCATCGCGGGGACGGTCGTTGCCCTCGTCCTCGCTTTCTTCAAGCGGTCGCTTTTGACCGTGGCGGTAGGCGCGGCGGGAACGGCATTGGCGGTGGAGCTGGTGATGATGTATTTGCTGTAAATTGGGGTTTATAGGTGGCTTGCATAGCACCAAAAGAATACTCACCCAAATGCCCGCATTCTCCCCCACCCGCTTCGCGGGAGCCCCCTCCCGGAGGGGGCCTCATACCTTGCCCCGCGGAAATTCGTTACCCGATAAGTGATTTTGCCCCGCGCTCCTTAGGCTCCCTCCGGGAGGGAGCTCCCGCCCGCAGGCGGGTGAGGGAGAACGCGCAAATAAAAAATATGCGCGTCGTTACGGGTAGCAAACTCACCGATAAACCCAAATTTGAAAGTAAATCTCTCCCCTATTATACCACAACTCCCCCACCTTGTAAACCCCCAACCTCCATCCCCCATATCCTGTACCAAAAAACCGAAAGGAGACCCACCCCCATGATCCTTGTCAAGCCCTACAACCGCGAGCGCGCCGTCACCTACGCCGAGACTTGGGCGCTCCGCCGTAACCCCCTCTTCCTCAATTTCGCGGGGCGCGGCGGCGACTGCACCAACTTCACCTCCCAATGCCTTTTGGCGGGGAGCTGCACCATGGACTTCACCCCCGACTTCGGCTGGTACTACCGCACCCCCGAGGATCGCGCCCCCGCCTGGACCTCTGTCGCCTTCTTCTACGATTTCGTCACCGAGCAGCCCGTATTCGCCACCGAAAACGCGGGCATTGGCCCCTTCGGGCGGGAGGTGCGAGCCAGAGAGATCGAGCTGGGGGACTTCATCCAACTGGCTGACGAGGAGGGGGACTACTACCATACCCTCATCATCACGGGCTTTGAACCCAATGACATCCTCATCTGTGCCCACACCGACGATGCCCTGAACCGCCGCCTCTCTACTTACAATTATGCCTCCCTCCGCTTCATCCACATTGACGGCGTTCGCATCGAGGTACCCGACGACGTCTGCTTCGAGCCGCTCTTGGAGGGCAGAGCCATTGAGGTGAACGATCCTGCGGAGGGAACTGAGCCTCCCGCGCCTCAACCGCCCGCAGAGGGGGGCACGTCCCCCGACGTACTGTAAAAGGGTTCTAATCCCGCCGCCTGTCCCATATAGTGGGGTGTAATCACCCGCGAGTGGGAGACAGGAGGCACCATGAAGACCGTATTCACCACCAATCCCCGCAGATCCGTGCCCACCGCTCCCATGACGGCGAGACCCGCTCCCTACCAACCCGTCTCCGCCGCGGGCTTTCCCACCGATTTCCTGCCGCCCCGCCTCACCGCCGTGCTTCTGGACGCGGCGCGGGGACAAAACGGTGCCATCGAGGAGATCCGCCTCCGCGCGGGACGTAAAGCCTCCCTGACCGTAGGCGGGCGCAATATTATGACCGAAGCCATCCTCACTGGGTCCGACCTGACCGCCATCCTCACCCGTATGTGCGGCGGCTCCCTCTACGCCTACAGCCAGACCATCCACGAGGGATACGTCACCCTCCCCGACGGGATGCGGGTAGGGGTGGCGGGGCGCGCCGTGTGCGAGGACGGACGGGTCATCGGGGTCTGCGAGATCACGGGACTCTGCATCCGTCTCCCCCACCGCTACGGGAGTATGGGCGGGACGGTCTGCCGCCTGCTACGAAGCCTCAATAACGGCCGAGCCTCCCCCCAAGGTGTCCTGATCTACGCACCCCCGGGGGAGGGCAAGACCACCCTCCTCCGCGCCGTGGCGGCGGGTCTGGCGGGAGCGGACGGCGAAACCCCCCTCCGCACCGTGGTGGTGGACACCCGCGGAGAGCTGGGCTTTGAGACCGACGGACAGGGGCTGTGCTTGGATATCCTCCGCGGCTACCCCCGCGCCCGTGGGGTGGAGATCGCCACCCGCACCCTGTCGGCGCAGGTCATTGTCTGCGACGAGATCGGGGACACCGAGGAGGCCCTGTCCCTCATCTCCTCCCATCACGGCGGTGTGCCGCTGGTCGCCTCGGCCCACGGCGGGACGGTGGAGGAGATTTTGCGGCGCACAGGCATCCGTCTGCTCCACGAATCCCACCTTTTCGGGGCATACGTGGGCATCAAGCGGGACGGGCAGGGGGACTTCACTTACCGCGTCACCCCCCGCTCCCATGCCGACTCCATCGCCCTCGGTCAGGACACCGAGGGGGTAGCGCTCTCCGCAGGAGGTGGCGCATGATCTACAAGGTGATCGGTACAGCCGTCCTGCTCCTGGCGGGAGGCTATATCTCGGCGGCCATGACCCGCTTCGAGCGCCGCCGCCTGCGGGTGCTGGACGGGTACATCTCCCTCATCTACTACATCAAGGGACAGATCGACTGCTACGCCATGCCCCTGTCGGACATCCTCGCCCGCGCCGACCCCGCGGTGATCGCCGCCTGTCTGGGTTTGGACTCTGCCGAAGCCCTCCCCCCACTGTCCACAGACCGAGAACCGCCCCTCCCCGCCATGGTCAGGGAAAGCCGACTGTATCTGGAGCCTGAAACCGAACGTCTCCTCACTACCCTCACAGGGGAGTTGGGTTCCACCTACCGCACCGAGCAGGTCTCCCGCTGTGATTACTACGTCGCCGCCCTCACCGAGGAGCGAAAAAAGCTGAACGACACCCTCCCCGCAAGGCTCCGAGCGACCTGTACCCTCTGCATCTGCTTCGCCATCGCCGCGGCGGTGCTGTTGTGGTAGGCCGCGACGGCCTACCACAGTGAAATACGCCTGCGGCGTGTGAAATGCTCGCAAGCG
>JAZNUO010000088.1:0-1588 GCA_045592305.1 Eubacteriales bacterium
AAAAGTCCCTTTGGCGGGGTGCAGGGGCAGAGCCCCTGCCCGATAAACCCCAATTTGAAGTCAATTCGCTCCCCAAAAATATAAAAAAGGAGGCCTCCATGGAACTCAAGCTCATAGAAATTCTTGCCATCCTCATCCTCATCGGCGTGCTGGCCGCCATCGCCCTTTTGGTGGCGTTGCTGCTCCGCAAAAGGAACGATCCCGCCGCCGACCCCGCCGCCACCGCCGCCGCGGCGGAGACCACCGCCCGCGTCCTGACCGAGACCCTGCGACGCGAGGTCACTGACCCCATTCTGCGGGAGGAGCGGAGCAACCACAGCAGCCTCCGCACCGAGATGCAGACCGAGCTGCGGGGCTCCCGCACCGAGATCACGGGTGCCGTGCAAACCTCCATGGAGCAGCTCGGAAAAACCCTCCGCGAGTCCCAGAGAGACACCGCCGAGCTGCAGGCCAAGCGCATCTCCGAGCTGACCGAGGCAGAGAGAAAGCTCATGGAGGAGCTGAGGGATGCCCAGACCCGCCGCTTTGAGGCGCAGGATGCCCGTCTGGAGGCTATGCAGAAGTCCTTGAACGCCCTCTTGTCCGAGCGCATGGACGGTCTGAACACCACGATCGGCCAGCGGCTCTCCGAGGTGGAGAAGCAGTTCAAGGACTTCCGCGAGCAGTCCGCCGCGGCGCAGGAGCTGCTTCGCAAGACCATGGAGGAGCGCATGACCGCCATGCAGACAAGCAACGGCGAAAAGCTGGAGCAGATGCGAGCTACCGTGGACGAAAAGCTCCAAAAGACCCTCGACGAGCGCATTTCCCAGTCCTTCAAGGCGGTCAACGACCGTCTGGCGGACGTGTATAAGGGTCTGGGGGAGATGCAGACTCTGGCGGGGGACGTGGGGGACCTCAAGAAGGTCATGGCGGGTGTCAAGACCCGCGGTATTCTGGGCGAGATTCAGCTTGGAGCCATCATTTCCGAGCTACTCTCCCCCGAGCAGTACGAGGAGAACGCCATCACCCGCCCCGGTACCGCCAACCGCGTGGAATTCGCCATCAAGCTCCCCGGCGAGGGGGACGTTCCCGTCTACCTCCCCATCGATGCTAAGTTCCCCGCCGATGCCTACCACCATCTGGTGGATGCTTACGAGGCAGGGGATCCCGACGCGATCAAAGCCGCGTCAAGCGAGCTGGAGAGCCGCATCAAGGGGGCGGCCAAGGACATCCGCGACAAGTACGTGGAGCCGCCCTACACCACCACCTTCGGCATCATGTTCCTCCCCTTCGAGGGGCTCTACGCCGAGGTGGTCCGCATGGGTCTGGTGGATATTCTCCAGACCCAGTACCGCGTCAGCGTAGCGGGACCCACCACCCTCGCCGCCCTCCTCAACAGCCTGCAAATGGGCTTCCGCACCCTCGCCATCCAGAAGCGGTCGGGGGAGGTCTGGGAGGTCTTGGGGGCGGTCAAGACCGAGTTTGGCAACTTTGAAAGGGTGCTGGCCAAGGCCAAGGAGCGCATCGACCAGACGGGGGACGAGCTGGACAAGCTCATCGGTACCCGTACCCGCCAGATCAACCGCAAGCTCAAGAGCGTGGCGGAGCT
>JAZNUO010000089.1:0-1550 GCA_045592305.1 Eubacteriales bacterium
CCACCACTACCACTACGTGCCCGAATTCCACTTCTTCGGTCTTGGAAAACGCTACTTCGGCGTGGAGCTGGAGATCGACAAGGGCGGCGAGGACAAGGACAACGCCAAAGAGATCCTGGACGTTGGCAACGCCGAGTCCGAGCATGACCGCATCTACTGCAAGCATGACGGTTCTCTGGTGGACGGCTTTGAGATCGTCACTCACCCCATGCCCTTGGAGTACCACGAATCCCAGATGCCTTGGGCAGGGGTCTGTTCCAAGGCGAGGAAGCTGGGGTACTATTCCCACCAGACCGATACCTGTGGATTACATATCCACGTCAACCGCGATTCTCTGGGAGACACCAATACCCAGCAGGAGGCGGTGATCGGGCGGATCATCTATCTGGTGGAGCGCTACTGGAACGAGCTGCTCATCTTCTCCCGCCGCACCGAGTATCAGCTCACCCGTTGGGCCTGTCGGTACGGCTACAAGGACCAGCCCAAGGAGATGCTGGAGCACGTCAAGAAGGGTCGCAGCAGCCGCTACACCTGCGTGAACCTGACCAACGACGATACCATTGAATTCCGCATCTTCAAGGGGACTTTGAAATCGAATACAATCATAGCCACGCTGCAACTGGTGAATCATTTGTGCAACGTGGCTTACTTTTTGTCCGACGAGGAGGCGCGGAACCTATCCTGGAGCCGCTTCGTGGCCTCGGCGGATGGGAATGAGTTGATCCGCTATCTCAAGGAGCGGCGGCTCTACCTCAACGATCCTGTGGATGTAGAGGAGGAAGCGTGATGTGCTGTTTGTTTGGTATTCTTGACTGCGGTGGTTCCCTTTCAGTACATCAACGCACCAAGCTGCTCTCGGTACTGGCTACCCAGAGGGAGGTACGGGGGCGGGACGCTAGGGGGATCGCTTATAACTCGGGCGGTCAGCTGCGGATCTTCAAGAGAGCCAAAGCGGCTCACGAGTTGCGGTTTCATCTTCCCCACGATGCGGTTTGTCTTATGGGTCATACCCGTATGGCTACCCAAGGGGATGAGAAGATGAATTACAATAACCATCCCTTCCCTGGCGTTGTCGGTGGCACATCCTTTGCTCTGGCGCATAACGGTGTGATCCATAATGACCACACCTTGCGTACCGAGCAGGGTCTTCCCCAGACTGTGGTGGAGACCGACAGCTACATTGCGGTCCAGCTTCTGGAGCGGGAGGGGGCGGTGGATTGCTCCTCCTTGGCACGGGTGGCGGAGTTACTCCAAGGGACTGTGGCTCTGTCGGTTCTGGATGGAGAGAACAACTGCTATCTGGTCAAGGGGAACAATCCGCTGTGCGTGTACCACTGGCGGAAGGCGGGACTCTTCGTTTATGCTTCCACCGAGCATATCCTGCTGGAGACCTTTCGCATCTTTACGGTTCCCTTCGGTCAGCCTGAAACCGTGAAATTGGTTGATGGAGAGATTCTGAAGATAGACCCAATAGGGAGATACTCCAAATCCTCTTTCGACACAAAAAACCTTTCGGTCCCTTCCCACACCTACCACAACTGGCCGCCCTA
>JAZNUO010000090.1:0-6137 GCA_045592305.1 Eubacteriales bacterium
CGTCAAGAACGCGCCCTCCTACGCGGGCATCGGCTTTGGCGGCGAGGGTCACACCACCTTTACCATCGCGGGCCCCACGGGCGAGGGTATCACCTCGGCTAAGTCCTTCACCAGACTCCGCCGCTGCGTGATGGCCGATCACTTCAGGATCATTTAATCCTATCCTACAGAAAGGAAACAAAACAATGGATATTTCCGCTAATCAGATCGAAGCCATTGTCCGCTCCGTGCTGGGTTCCATGAACACCTCCGCGCCCAAGGCCTCGGGTCCTCTGCCCAAGGTTGCCAAGGTGGCCATGCTGGTGGGACCCAAGAAGATCGAGATTCAGGAGGTTCCTCTGCCTGAGCTGGGCGAGGACGACATCCTCATCAAGGTCGAGGGCGCAGGCATCTGCGGTACCGACGTACACGAGTGGAAGATGGATCCCTTCGGTCTTATGCCCGTGGTTCTCGGTCACGAGGGCACAGGCGAGGTGGTATACTGCGGTAAGAACATCGTCAAGGACACCGCCGGCAACCCCATCGGTGTGGGCGACAAGATCGTTACCTCGGTCATCTCCTGCGGCGACTGCTACAACTGCCGCATGACCCCCGGCCGCACCAACCTCTGCGCCAATCAGGGCGTTTTCGGCCTGATCGGTGACAAGAGAGGCACCGCCGAGGGCAACCGCGCCAACGGTTGGTTCGCCGATTACATGCTCATCCGCGGCGGTGAGGCTTCGGGCGCGACCTTCTTCCAGGTCAACGAGCTCAACCTCAACCAGCGTATGATTCTGGAGCTGGCTTGCGTTTGCGTTCACGCTCTGGAGAGAGGTCAGAAAACGGGACTTCTGAACTTCGGTTCCAAGGTTCTGGTGCAGGGTTGCGGCCCCGTGGGTCTGGTGATGATCACCGTTCTCCGCGCCGCCGGTATTAACCACATCATCGCCGTGGACGGTAACGAGGACAGACTGAAGGTCGCCCAGAAAATGGGTGCCAAGACCACCGTCTGCTTCAAGCGTCCCGACGAGGACACCCTGGACAAGCGCGTGGCCAAGGTGCAGGCCGTGGCCAACGGCGTGGGCGTTGACTTCGCCTTCCAGTGCACCGGCGCTCCCGTGGCCGCCGCTGACATCTACGCCTACATCCGCCGCGGCGGCGGTATGTGCGAGATGGGCTTCTTCGTCAACAACGGCGAGTATTCCGTCAACCCCCACTTCGCTATGTGCAACAAGGAGATCGACATCGTCGGCTCTTGGGACTACTCCGCTGAGGACTACCCCAAGACCGTTGCCTTCCTGAAGCAGTGTCAGGAGATGAACATTCCCATTGAGGATCTCATCACCCACACCTTCCCCCTCGATCAGATGAACGAGGCCATGGAGACCAACGTGGCGCAGAAGGGCATTAAGATCGCCTACATCGCGAGATAAGAAAAGGAGTTACCGACATGGCAGCTCTTGGAATGCTTGAAGTTTACGGATTCGCCACCTCCATCGTCGTCGCCGATGCCTGCGCAAAGGCCGCTGACGTCAAGATCGTGGCCATCGACCGCAACAAGCCCGCCAACGCCGATCAGTGCGAGGTGCCGCTGGTTATGGTCGTGAAGTTCGAGGGATCTCCCGCCGCCGTCGAGGCCGCTCACGATGCGGGCAAGGCCATCGCCGAGGAGCGCGGTCTGTTCATCACCTCGAAGATCATCGCGGGACTGGACCCCGGCGTGGAGTGGTTCGCCCACCTGACCGCTACGGGTCGCGACAAGCTCCGCAATTACACCACCGCTGACGGCCGCAAGGTCTAAGATGACCGCCGTCACGATACAAAACACAAAAAATAATTTTTTAAGGAGAATATTACAATGAACGAAGCTCTTGGTATGGTTGAAACCCGCGGTCTGGTTGCCGCAATCGAGGCTGCCGATGCTATGGTGAAGGCTGCAAACGTTACCCTGATCGGCTCTGAGAAGATCGGTTCCGGTCTCGTGTCCGTCATGGTCCGCGGCGACGTCGGCGCTGTGAAGGCCGCTGTCGAGGCCGGTGGCGCGGCCGCTGCCCGTCTGGGCGAGGTCATCGCGACTCACGTCATCCCCAGACCCCACACCGACGTGGACAAGCTCCTGCCCTCCATCTGAGAACGAGGGGCTCTGCCCCTGACCCCCGGCAGGGCTCTGCCCTGCACCCGCCCAAGAACCTTTTTGAAAACATCCTCGCTCTGCTCGGGGTGAATTTGCCTACGGCAAATATCACGAAGGTTCTTGGGAATCTCCAAAAACTTTTAACAAAAGTATTGGAGATTGGGTATCGTTCTTGCCTACCAAACGAAAGCGAGGTACAAAAACATGGAAAAGGCAATCGCGCTGCTGGAAGTCCAGGCAATGGTTACAGCCATTGTGGGTCTTGACGCAATGGTCAAGGCCGCCGACGTGAAGCTGATTCACGTTGAAAAGAGACTGGGCGGTCGTCTTGTGACCGTGGTGGTCGAGGGCTCGGTTTCGGCTGTTCAGGCCGCCGCCGAAGCCGGTCGCGCCGCCGCCGCTGAGGTTGGCAACGTCAAGCTCTGCGAGGTCATTCCGCGCCCCCATTCCGAAGTCATGAAGTTCCTCCGCACCGATCCCGTTCCCTGATCGGTCGGATGTGAGCGATATAAGTTTCCCTTACACACAAACAAAAAAGTAAATTTTTCTTAGGAGGAAAATACAATGAACGAAGCTCTTGGTATGGTTGAGACCCGTGGTCTTGTGGCTGCTATTGAGGCCGCCGATGCTATGGTGAAGGCCGCTAACGTTACCCTGATCGGCTCCGAGAAGATCGGTTCCGGTCTCGTGTCCGTCATGGTCCGTGGCGACGTCGGCGCTGTGAAGGCCGCTGTTGAGGCCGGTGGCGCTGCCGCTTCCCGTCTGGGCGAGGTCATCGCTACCCACGTTATCCCCAGACCCCACACCGATGTGGACAAGCTCCTGCCCAAGATCTAAGGAGAACGAGGGGCACTGCCCCTAACCCCGCAAGGCCCTTTCTTGAAAGAAAGGGCCTTGACCCCAAAGAACTTTTAGAAACGCATATATAAATGGAAGAATGAATGCTTTTTTTCAAGCGAAAAAGGTTTTGGTTTTTCAATTTGTAGAATATCAGAAAGAGGTTTTGATCATGGAACTGAACGCAAGCACCATAGAAGCCATCGTCAAAAGGATCGTTTCCGAGATGGACGCTCCCGTGGCTGCCGCTGGCGAGCTGACCATTCCGGTGGGAATTTCCAACCGTCATATACACCTGTCCCGCGAGGATCTGGACACCCTGTTCGGCGCGGGCTACGAGCTGACCCCCATCAAGGATCTCTCCCAGCCCGGTCAGTACGCCTGCAAGGAGCAGCTCACCATCATCGGTCCCTCCATGCGTCCCATTGAGGGTGTGCGGGTGCTGGGTCCCATCCGCAAGGAGAGTCAGGTGGAGATCTCGGTGACTGATTCCTTCGTGCTGAAGGTCAAGCCTCCCGTGCGCGAGTCGGGTAGCCTTGCGGGCTCGGCTCCCATCACCATCATCGGCCCTAAGGGTATCGTTTCCCTGAAGCAGGGCTGCATCATCGCCAACCGCCACATCCACATGAGCCCCGCCGACGGCGCGCGCTTCGGTGTGAAGGACGGCGACTACGTCACCGTGGATGCTTTCAGCGGCACCAAGCGCACCCGCTGGTTCGACGTACAGGTTCGCGTCTCCGACAAATTCCGTCTGGAGATGCACGTAGACACCGACGATGCCAACGCCGTAGGCATTAAGAACGGCAGCACCGTCACCATGGTCAAGGACTGATCGTACAGACGACCGTCCGCACAAAGTAGAAAGAACGGAGTATCATCATGCTCAAAGGAAAAGTCGTAGGGACCATCGTGTCCACCAACAAGTTTGACGCACTGCGTGGCTATAAGTTTCTGGAGATCCGGCTCAAGGAGAAGGACGAGCTGACCGACCGCTACATCATCGCCGTAGACCGCTCCATCAGCGCGGGTATCGGCGAGGAGGTTTTAGTTGTGACCGGTTCCTCAGCCCGCGCCGCCGTGGGAGACATGAACGCCCCCGTGGATGCCGTGGTCGCCGGGATCATCGATAAGCTCCAGCACTGAGCCGCCCCGCGCCGTATTGCGCCGCGCTTCGCGCCGCGGATTCCGCGCGAATCACTTTCACACAGAAGGTACAGAAAATGACCGATTTAAAGCAATTACTGAAGGATAACGGCGTCGTTGGCGCGGGAGGAGCGGGCTTCCCCTCCTACTGCAAGCTGGCCGAGGGTGCCGATACTCTGATCATCAACGCGGTGGAGTGCGAGCCTCTGCTCTACACCAGCTACACACTCATGCAGAACCGCATCCGTGACATTGTCATCGGTATGCGCGCCGTCATGGAATACGCCCACATCCCCACGGGTCTTATCGCCGTCAAGGGCTACCGCGCCGAGAAGCTGGGCTTCTCCGACGGACAGGAGCTGGCCGAGGGTGTGTTCATCAAGTACGTCCCCAACGTCTACCCCATGGGTGACGAGATCAACCTGATCTACACCGTCACGGGTCGCGTGGTGGCTCCCGGTCAACTGCCCATTACCCAAAAGGTCATCGTCTTCAACATCGAGACCATGCACAACATCGGTCTGGTGGTGCAGTACCGTCAGCCCGTGACCAAGACCTACCTGACCCTGTCGGGGGACATTCCCGAGGCCTTTTGCGTGAAGGTGCCTCTGGGCATGAGGATCGCCGAGGTACTGGAGACCCTGAAGGTAAAGGTGCCCGACACCCACGTGGTCATCGACGGCGGTCCCTCCATGGGCAGTATCGTCAACCCCAACGTGGACGTGGTGAAGAAGCCCACCTCGGGTCTTCTTGTCCTGCCCAAGGACATCCCCGCCGTCCGCACCAAGCTCCGCTCCGCCGAGGAGAACTTCCGCATGGCCGCCTCGGTCTGCTGTCAGTGCACCCGCTGCACCGATCTTTGCCCCAGACACCTGTTGGGCTACCCGCTGGAGCCTCACAAGATGATCCGCTCCACCCTCTCCGCCGCCCAGACCGACCCCGAGCTCATCAAGACCGCCACCATGTGCTGCGGCTGCGGCATCTGCGGTCTGCTGGCCTGCTGCCAGGACATCTCCCCCATGCAGGTCATCAAGGAGTACAAGGGTATTCTCGCCAAGAACCGCATCAAGTACGTGGCGAACCCTGCGGATGCGTTCACCCCTTCCCCCGAGCGCGAGTATCGCATGATCAGCGCGGGCAAGTGGAAGGAGGTCCTGGGTGTGGCCAAGTACGATAAGTTCCCCCCCACCTACATTGAAGAGAAGCTGAAGGCACGCGAGGTCTACGTTCCCATGGTTCAGCACATCGGTGCCCCCGCCATCCCCATCGTGAAGGTCGGCGACGAGGTCAAGGAGAACGATATGATCGCCAAGGCCGCGGAAGGGCTGTCGGTTCCCAACTTCGCCCCCATCACGGGTCGCGTCGCTTTCGTTGACGACAAGACCATCGTCATCCGCGCGTAAAACAGAAAGAGCAGGTATATAGACTATGTATCAGGCTATTGGTATTATTGAACTGAAAAGCATTGCCAAGGGCATCGAGGCCACCGACGCGGCTCTGAAGAGCGCGGGCATCCGTCTGGTGCAGGCGCACCCCTCCTGCCCCGGCAAGTACGAGATCATTCTGACGGGCGCCATCGCCGACGTTTCCGCCGCCGTGGAGTACGTCAAGGGTCGCTTTGACGATCGCATGATCGATTCCACCGTCATTGGCCGCATCGACGAGCAGGTCATCACCGCTCTGTTCGGTACCCAGCCCGGTGAGAACAAGGGTTCTCTGGGCATCATCGAGGCCTACTCCGCCGCTTCCACCGTCAAGGCCGCCGATATCGCCGTCAAGACCGCCAAGGTCGCCATCCGCGAGCTTCGCCTGTCCCGCGGTATGGGCGGTAAGGGCATGGTGGTCATCACCGGTGACGTGGGCGACGTGACCGCCGCCGTGGAGGCAGGCGCACAGCACGCCAAGGATCAGGGTCTCTTCTGCAACTGTGCCGTCATCCCCGCTCCCCACAAGGAGCTCTGGGAGCAACTGTAACCAGGGCTCTGCCCTGGGCCCGGCAGGGCAAGTCGGGTCGTAGCCATGTCGTTCTGTGGGCCAAGGAGTT
>JAZNUO010000091.1:0-3022 GCA_045592305.1 Eubacteriales bacterium
CGCAGGGCTTACAGCCGAGACAGGACTTGACCTTCACGCCGTCAATGGGACATTTGCGCTTCTCCAGAGGATTGCCGGACTCGAACACGGCGATCTTGAGGTTATTTTTCAGGCGGGACAGTTCAAAGGCGGTGAAAATACCGCCGGGGCCTGCGCCGATGATGATGACGTCATACTGATTTTTCATGTTGTACACTCCTTTCGGGGTTTTTCCGCGGAGGTTGCCGCAGAGATGTGAATAGACATAATCCATACTATTATACCACAGAACCGCAGCTTTGGCAAGTACTTCTGCCGCATTTTGTGAAAAAAAGCGACAATATCGAACAGCTCTTCTTTCTATCACGGTGGGAGAGGGCGCGGAATATAGGAAACCGATAGAGAACTCTCCCTATCGGTTTCATTGAATCATTGCTATTTAATTTTATATGTTTACACATCCCACCACCATTATATGCAAAACATATGTAAATTAAATATATTTAAGAATCCCACCAACGGGACGTCATCGAGGCCGTCCCCTACGTTCGGGGTTATCGTCTAATCAAATTGTTGGGTAAACAACTTAATCAGCTTCGTGCTCGCCATGGCCACTACAAAGGCATTCATCTTATTGTTCTTGGCCACTTTCTTTCCAAACATATTTATCTAAATAGTCTTCGGAAATATCATACTCAAGGGCAATTGAAATAATTGTATTGTCATTTGAATCATAGAGTTCGAAATCTTCGATAAAACCATAGGCACTCATCAAATTATTTTCCGGATTTCTCGTTTCGGACTTCGAACTTACTGAGAAGTTCTTATTGTCTTCTTCTTCGCAATCATAATAAGCCAACATGCCAAAAAAAGACATTCTGGAAATTCCAAGCGTTTCTTCGTATCCCCTCTCTTTTATTGTTTTTTGAACAACATCAATAGTCTCCTTGCTTATAAAGCCCACATCATTCCTAAACTCTCCGTTTACAAAACCTGTAAAATATTTTGTTCCCTTCCAGTCTTGAGACATCAAAACAAAGTCGTCAGAAGTTGAAACAATTGAATGTTCCCATGTTGATTTATCTTTTGAAACATTCTTTAAAGGCAATACAACGTTTTTTCTTAACTCATCGCTTCGTGCAAGAGACCAGTATGCTATACATTTAGAAGCATTCATCCCCTTACCTTTCCTCAGATCACGAAGTGAAGAATAGTTGCTTAAACTATTTACTATATCGTCTAAATATACATAGCCCACATTCTCTTCGCTTAAAAGTGCTTCAATATTCAACTCGCCTGCAAAAGGACCAACAAGGCCATACGCCTCAGGTTCAAAAGACTCTAAATAAATTTCTTCACTCCCAGAAGCAACGCCCCCAAAATTCAATTCATCACAACCTGCAAGCGCCGGTGTTACAAGTGCAACAGCAAGAGCAATTAGCGCGCCTTTTTTTACGAATGTATTTTTGCGTTTTTCACGAGTTGTGTTTTCCATAGTAAATACCCCCTGCTTTTTACTTTATGTATCATTATACCACAGAACCGCAGCTTTGGCAAGTACTTCCGCCCCATTTTGTAAAATCTCCACAAATTCCCCCCGAATTGACGAAATACATTGACAACCGACCGAAAATGCGATATAATAAGGAGAATGAAAATGACTCGGAGGCGACCATGTCTACTGAAACCGCACAGAAGCCCACGCCCCTGTTCATCGTCTTCGACGGCATGGACGGAACGGGTAAGACCACCCAGATGCGCCTGCTCCGCGAGAGGCTGGAGTCCCTCGGCATGGAGACGGTGCTGACCTGCGAGCCCTCTACCTCCCCCGACGGTCAGGCGCTCCGCCGCGCCCTGTCGGGTAAGGAGCCTGCCAACAACAGCCGTATGGCCGCCCTGTTCCTCATCGACCGCATCGGTCACAACGCCGAGATCGAGGGGTGGCTCGCCGAGGGCAAGACCGTCATCTCAGACCGCTACTACTACGCCTCCATGGCCTATCAGGGGCAGGGGGATAACTTCGAATGGGTCGCCCGCATGAATCTGGACTGCCCCCATATCCGCAAGCCCGACGGCGCGATCCTTCTGGACATGGACCCCGAGGACAGCATGGCTCGCATCCGCGCCAACCGCCAGAGCGACGAGCTGGAGATCTACGAGACCGTCGCCCAGCAGGAAAAGATCCGCGCACGGTTTGCCCGCGTCACCGAGTATCTGAAGGATGAGGATCTCATCCTGACCGTCAACGCGGCAGGGACGGTGGAGGAGGTCGCGGAGCGCATTTGGGCGGCTTACGAGACCATTCGGGGGGCGAAACAGGCATAAATTGGGGTTTAGCGGGCAGAAATATCCTCGTCGTAGGGCGGGGCCTTGCTCCCGCCGGAAAGCCCTCTCACCCGCTTCGCGGGAGCTCCCCCAGAGGGGGAGCCTTTCGCGCCATACCCAGAGAAATCTCGTTTCCCGACAAGTGTTTTCCCGCCGTTCTGAGGCTCCCCCTTTGGGGGAGCTCCGCGTAGCGGTGAGAGGGAATTCAAATTCAAGGTTTTATTACGGGATTAGTATTATACCCAAAAACACCCCGACAGATCCTCGGTCTGTCGGGGTGTCGCGTATCTCAGGTCCTTCAGTCCATGACCAGCCTGCCGAAATACTCGGGGCGGTGGAAATCGGGCTTCTCGGTTCCCACGGGATTCCACATACCGTAGTGGGGGACGGCAGTCTCGTCGCCGCACTTGTAGAAGTTGCCGCGGAAGGTGTAGCCGCTGCCGAAGGGGGTGGTCTCCACTCCCAGAATCTTGCAGAGCAGAGCCGTGGGGATAGCGGCAGTCACCTGCCAGCAGCCCTCCTTGACCTCCCCCTTCACGTCGAAGAGATCCCCGCCCGAAAGCTCGGCGATGGGGGTGCGGGCGTGGCGGTCGGGACCAATACAGGACAGGAGGGTGCCGAGACTGTTCATCTCCATGTTGATATAGCGGCCGTCTCCCAGCCAGTCGCAGAAGAACTCCATGCAGGAGTCGGTGTAGACGGGATCGTTGTACTTGGT
>JAZNUO010000092.1:0-8126 GCA_045592305.1 Eubacteriales bacterium
CACCCTTCAAGAACTTTCAAAAAAGCATTATTTATCAATCATTTATTGAAAGTTTTGAAGATTCCAAAGGGACTTTTCCAAAAGTCCCTTTGGCGGGGTGCAGGGGCAGAGCCCCTGCCCGACAAACCCAAATTTGAAATATTGGCTGAATAGTTACACCCAAATTTGTACAAGCAATCCCCGAACCGAGAAACCGTTTGGGAAACAGCAAACAAATTTTCTCCAAACCCAAAAAAATGCTTGATCCCTCTTGACAAATCCCCTTCTTTGTGCTATACTGTCCCCATCAAACGATAGAGGCGCACTTTACGAAGACTACCGCACAACCACGGTTGCCAAAGCCGTGCGGGAAAGGCGTGGGTGCCGAAGCGGATGCCGTGGCAAGGCATTTGACTGGCCCTGCGGAGAATATCCGTCGGGCTGTCGCGGAAACGCGGAGAGCTATCCACACCCGACCGCCCCCCCTTGGGGACATTCGGAGGATACCCGTAGATTCGCCCGCTCCCTCCGTGGGGGCTTTTTCTATGGGTTCAGAATCGTATTGATAAGAATTCTATATGGACCCTACAGCCATTTTGTTGAAGGTTTTTGGAGATTGTCAAGAACCTTTTCGCAAAAAGGTTCTTGACCGGGGTTTGGGGCAGAGCCCCAAAAGAAAGGAAACCACTACCATGAACAAACCCACCGTATTCACCGGCGCCGCCACCGCCATCATCACCCCCCTGACCCCCGACGGCATTGATTTCGACCGCTACGGAGCCATGATCGACTGGCAGATCGAGGCGGGCATCGATGCCATCGTGACCGTAGGCACCACGGGCGAGGGCTCCACCCTCTCCGACGAGGAGCACCGCGCCGCCATCAAATACTGCGTGGAGCGGGTGAACCGCCGCGTCCCCGTCATCGCGGGCACAGGCTCCAACGATACCGCCTACTCGGTGGAGCTCTCCCGCTACGCCGCCTCTGTCGGTGCCGATGCCATGCTGCTGGTGACTCCCTACTACAACAAGGCCACCCAGAAGGGCATGATCGCCGCATCCGTGGCCGTGGCGGATGCCATCGACAAGCCCTGCATCCTCTACAACGTCCCCGGTCGCACCGGCTGCAACATGCTCCCGGGAACCGTGGCCGAGATGGCCGAGCATCCCAATATCGTGGCCATCAAGGAGGCCTCGGGCAATATGTCCCAGATCGCCGAGATCGCCTCTCTGGTGGAGGGGAAGATGGACATCTACTCGGGCAACGACGACCAGATCATTCCCGTCCTGTCTCTGGGCGGCAAGGGTGTCATTTCGGTTCTGTCCAACATCCTGCCCGCCGAAACCTCCCTCATGTGCAGGAAGTTCTTCGCCGGCGACGTGGCAGGTGCCCGTCGGATGCAGCTGGACTACCTGGAGCTGATCAACGCCCTGTTCTGCGAGGTCAACCCCATCCCCGTCAAGGCCGCCTGCGCCGCCATGGGGCTTTGCGAAAACTACGTCCGTCTGCCCCTGACCCCCATGGAGGAGGATCACAGACAGAACCTGCTCCGCCTCATGCGCAAGGCGGGTCTGAACGTATAAGAGAACGCAAGGGCTCTGCCCTTGACCCGCATAAGAACCTTTTTGAAAACCTCCTCGCTACGCTCGGGGCAAATTCGCCTGCGGCGAAGTTTGCGAAGGTTCTTAAGAATCTCCTAAACTTTAAAACAAAAAAAGATCTGCCAAGGTCAGCCCGGACCCGAAGCCGTCTGTGCAACCCCCATGGGGCCCCTGCCCCATTCGGTTATTGGGGTCTTTTCATGACCAAATGCAGATCAAAAGGATATACTGATATGAAACTACTGATTTCGGGTCTCTGCGGTCACATGGGTACAGAGGTGGCAAGGCTGGCTCTGGTGGGCTGTCGCGGTGCCGATCCCGCCGCTACGGTGGGCGTGGATATGAACGCCTGCGGTGCTGAGGGGATGCCCTGCGCTGTCAGCTTTGAGGCCGCCACCGACCCCGTGTTCACCACCGCCGACTGCATCGTGGACTTCTCCCACCATTCCGTTACCCCCGCTCTGCTGGACTACGCCGTGCGCCATAACATCCCCGTGGTTCTGGCTACCACGGGACACACCGAGGAGGAAAAGACCGCCATCGCAAAGGCCGCCGAGTTCATCCCCGTGTTCTTCGCCGCCAACTTCTCGTTGGGTGTTGCCCTCCTCATCGACACCGCCCGTCAGGTGGCCGCCGCCATGCCCGAGGCCGAGATCGAGATCATCGAGAAGCACCACAACCGCAAGCTGGATGCCCCCAGCGGTACTGCTCTGGCCATTGCGAACGCTCTGTGCGAGGTCAGACCCGATGCTACCGTGGTCACGGGCAGAAGCGGCTACGGCAAGCGCACCCAAGGCGAGATCGGCGTCCACGCCATCCGTATGGGCAATATCGTAGGGGAGCACGAGGTCATCATCGGCACCCCCAACCAGACCATTACCCTGAAGCACGAGGCCCACGACCGCGCTCTCTTCGCCGAGGGGGCACTGGCCGCCGCCGAGTTCCTCTGCAAGGGTCGGGACGCGGGACTGTATAATATGACTGACCTCGTTAAGGCATAATATCCTATACTTCTATACCCATTTCCCATGCCCCATATTAAGGGTTTTTGGGATTCTTAAACCCTTTTTGCAAAAAGAGTTTAAGCGGGTGCAGGGCAGAGCCCTGCCGGGGGACAGGGGCAGAGCCCCGCCGAGCTTGCTCGGAGCTACTCCAGAAAGGCACATTTATGAAAATCGCAATATACGGCTACGGAAATTTAGGTAAAGGCGTGGAAGCCGTCATGCGCCAGAATCCCGACGTGGATCTGGTGGGGGTGTTCTCCCGCCGCGATCCCGCCACCGTCAAGACCCGCACGGGTACCCCCGTGTACGCCGCCGCGGATATTTTGAACTACAAGGACAGCATCGACGTGCTCATCCTCTGCGGAGGAAGCGCCACCGATCTGCCCGAGCTGACCCCCGCCCTTGCCAAGGACTTCTGCGTGGTGGACAGCTTCGACACCCACGCCAACATCCCCGCTCACTTTGCCAAGGTGGATTCCGCCGCGAAGAAGGGGGGCAACCTCTGCCTCATCTCGGCGGGCTGGGATCCCGGTATGTTCTCCATCGCCCGCGTCTACGGTCAGGCTATCCTCCCCGAGGGACAGGACTATACCTTCTGGGGTCGCGGCGTGAGCCAAGGTCACTCGGATGCCATCCGCCGCATTCCCGGGGTGCTGGACGCGCGGCAGTACACCGTCCCCGTCCCCGAGGCGCTGGAGGCGGTGAGCCGCGGTGAGAATCCCACCCTGACCACCCGCGAGAGACACACCCGCGAGTGCTACGTGGTAGCCGCCGAGGGAGCCGACAGGGAGGCCATCCGCGAGGCCATTGTCACCATGCCCAACTACTTTGCCGACTACGATACCACCGTCACCTTCATCACCGCCGAGGAGATGAAGCGGGACCACGCGGGTCTCCCCCACGGCGGCGAGGTCATCCGCAACGGCCGTACCGGTATCCACGGTCTGACCTCCCACACCATCCGCTACAGCCTGCGGCTGGAGTCCAATCCCGAGTTCACCGCCTCCGCCCTCGTGGCCTTTTCCCGCGCGGTCTACCGCATGAAGCAGAGAGGCAGAACGGGCTGTATCACGGTGCTGGACGCAGCCCCCGCCGACCTGTCCCCGCTCTCCCCCGAGGAGCTGCGGGCGCGTATGCTCTGATGAAGTGAACAGAAAAACCCACCGAAGGTTTTGCTCCCTCGGTGGGTTTATGATTGCGCGAGCTTTTCCGTGATCCTCTCCGCCGTCTCGCGCTCCTCGGCGGACAGCTCCATGATTCCGGCGTTTTACCGCGAGTGCGCCTGCATGTGACAGGTTTTGATACTCCCTCTTGCTTTCACAACCGTTTTTCTTCCGCCCGACGGCTTTTTGAAAGCGACCGTTCCGCCTTTCGGGGCAAATATGATTCGGGAAAATCTCAAAAACCACTTGCAAATTGACCGAAAAAGGTGTACACTATACGTATCGTGTGCTGTCCGTGGGGCGGAAGCCCCCGCACCCCGCCCCGATCCCGCTCATATACTGAGTACCGAAACCGTTTTCGGAGGTCAGTTATGCAGATCAAAGAGACCCTGCTCCAAGTCACCGTGGCCGCCCTGTCGGTCATTGGCTTTTACGGCATCCTGCACGCCCTGTTTGAAGTCCTGCTCACCCCCCGCGAGCTGGGCACCGCCGTCATCCTCACCCGCGCTATTTCCCCCGCCGAGCTGGATATCCTCCTCTGCGAGGCGCGCCGCGCCCTGTTGGGTCGGGGCAAGCAGGTGGCGCTGGTCATTCCCCGTCACCTGTGGGAGGGGAGCATGAGGGACTGCGACGAGTATGCCGAGGTCATTGGGAAATACGGGGTGTCGGTCTGCTTGACCGACCTATCCCCTGCCCCTTGATCCCCGGATCCCCCATTTCACAGAAAGGAGGCAACGCCATGTCCGATATCCCCTACACCCCCAACCTCACCATGGATCCCCCCGATGCCGTGTCCCCCAAGGACGGCATGATCCGACTCACGGGCGCGGTGGAGCGCATCATCTACGCCAACGAGGACAACGGCTATACGGTTCTGGACTTCGGTCTGGAGGACGACGTTGTCACCGCCTGTGGGATCATGCCCTACGTCAACGACGGGGACGGTCTGATCCTGTGGGGAAGCTGGGTACATAACCCCAAGTACGGCCGCCAGTTCAAGGTGGAGCAGTACGAGCGGAATATGCCCGCCGATTCCGCGGCGATCCTTCGCTACCTTTCCTCCCGCACCATCAAGGGCATAGGCCCCAAGCTGGCCGAGCGCATCGTGGCCAAATTCGGAGACGAGACGCTGGAGGTCATGGAGAACCACCCCGAGTGGCTGTCCGACGTGTCGGGCATCTCCCGCAAGAAGGCCGCCGATATTGCCGCGGATTTCAAGGCCAAGGCAGGCATCCGCTCCGCCATGATGTTCTTCCGCGACTACTTCGGCGCGGCCATGACGGTGCGCATCTACAAGCAATTCGGCTCGGGGGCGGTGGATATTGCCAAGGAGAACCCTTACCGCCTCTGCGACGAGGTGGAGGGCATCGGCTTTGAGCGCGCCGACCGTATGGCCATGTCTCTGGGTCTGGATCCCCAGAGCGAGGATCGTCTCATGAGCGGAGTCAAGTACCTCCTGACCTCCAACGCCGCCCGCAACGGTCACGTCTGCCTCCCCCAAGACAAGCTGACCGAGGCCGCCGCCCGACTGCTCCATACCGACGGGGAGAAGGTCACTGCCGCCATCGAGACCCAGATGGAGTTGGGGAAGCTGGTTCTGCGCCGCTTCAAGGGCGAGCGTTACGTATACGATGCCGCCACCGACCGTCAGGAGAAGTATATCGCGGACAAGCTTCTTCTGCTGGACAAGCTCTGCCCCGCCGTGGACGGAGGGGACGTGGAGGGATTCATCGCCCGCGAGGAGGGGGAGCAGGGCGTATCCTACGCCACGGGTCAGAAGCAGGCCATCGTGGACGCCCTGTCCCACGGCGTGATGCTCCTGACGGGCGGTCCCGGTACGGGTAAGACCACCGTGGTCCGCGCCCTGCTTCACATCTTCCGCTCCATGGATATGTCGGTAGCCCTCTGCGCCCCCACGGGACGGGCGGCCAAGCGGCTGTCGGAATCCACCTCCATGGAGGCCAAGACCATCCACCGTTTGCTGGAAATGGAGTTCGAGGAGGGGTCGGGTCACGGTCATTTCCGGCGGAACGAGCAGGATCTTCTGGAGGAATCGGTGGTCATCGTGGACGAGGCCTCCATGGTGGATAATGCCCTTATGTCCTCCCTCTGCAAGGCGGTCAAGCCCGGGGCGCGGCTCATCCTCATCGGCGATGCCGACCAGCTCCCCTCGGTGGGGGCGGGACGGGTGCTGTGCGACCTCATCGACAGCGGGCGCTTTGCCACGGTGCGCCTCACCGAGATCTTCCGTCAGGCCGAAGAGTCCCTCATCGTTACCAACGCCCACGCCATCAACGAGGGGGCGCTGCCCGATCTGACCGTCAGGAACAACGACTTTTTCTTCCTCCCCCGCCGCTATGATCGGGAGATTGCCGACACGGTGGTGGAGCTCTGCGAGACGAGACTCCCCCGTGCCTACGGCAAGGCCACCGAGGGAGGCATTCAGATCATCACCCCCTCCCGCAAGGGCGAGGCAGGCACCGAGAACCTCAACCGCCGCCTTCAGGCCGCCCTCAACCCCCCTGCCAAGGGCAAGCGGGAGCTGAAGTACCGCGAGACGGTTTTCCGCGTGGGAGATCGGGTCATGCAGACCAAGAACAACTACGATATCGAGTGGGAAAGCGGGAACGGGGTGGATCAGACCGCGGGGAGCGGTGTTTTCAACGGGGACATCGGCACCGTGATCTTCATCGATGTCGCTGAGGGAGAGATGGTGGTGTCCTTTGACGACAAGGAGGCTACCTACACCGGTGAGATGCTGGACGAGCTGGAGCACGCGTGGGCGGTCACGGTTCACAAGAGTCAGGGCTCGGAGTACCCCTTCGTCATCATCCCCTGCTACAATGCCCCGCCCCTGCTTTTGACCCGCAACCTCCTCTACACCGCCGTCACCCGCGCCCGACGCATGGTGATCCTTGTGGGCAGAGAGGACATCATCCGCGCCATGGTGGACAACAACCGACAGACCCTGCGCTACACGGGACTTGTCCATAGGCTGGAGAGGGGATAACGCCTCCGCATAAGCCCCAAAACGGTAAAAAACGCAAAACCCCTTGACAGACAGGGGGGATTGTGCTATACTATAGGAAGATGTACAGTGGAATACTGTTTTCCCGTCCCAAGACCATCCGGAGAGTGAGGTGAGTACGGTGCTTGAGAAATTTACGCGGGATATTGCCATCGATTTTGGAACGGCCTCCGTGCTGGTCTACGTCCAAGGACAGGGCATCGTCCTCAAGGAGCCCTCTGTGGTGGCCATTGACGTCTCCACCGACCGCGTGGTCAAGGTGGGTCAGGACGCTATGGAGATGCTGGGACGCACCCCCGACCACATCGACGCTCTGCGCCCCATGAAGAACGGCACCATCAGCCAGTACGAGGTTACTCTTCAGATGCTGCGCTACTTCATCCGCCGCGCCTGCGGCAAGGTGTGGATCCCTCCCCGCGTGCTGATCTGCGTGCCGACGGGGATCTCTGAGGTGGAGATGCGCGCGGTCATGGAGGCCTCCCGCGAGGCGGGCGCGCGGAGAACCTACCTCATCGAGGAGCCCAAGGCCGCCGCCATCGGCGCAGGTCTGGACATCAAGTCCCCCGTGGGCAGTATGGTGGTCAACATCGGCGGCGGTGTCAGTGACATCGCGGTGCTGTCCATGGGCGGCGTCGTGGTGGCGGACTCCATCCCCATCGGCGGTGACAAATTTGATGAGGCCATTCAGAGCTACCTCCGCCGCCGCTACAACATCCTCATTGGCGAGCGCACCGCCGAGGACATCAAGATCAACATAGGCGACGTGTACGAGCATAAAAAGACCTCCTACATGAAGGTCACGGGTCGCTCTCTTACCGAGGGAAACCAGAAGGAGGTGCTTATCAGTTCCCGCGAGATGATCGAGGCTCTCTACGAGCCCATCACCGCTATTCTGGATTCCATCTGCTCGGTGGTGGAGCAGACACCCCCCGAGCTGGTGGGTGATATTCTGCAAAAGGGTATGGTCCTGACGGGCGGCGGAAGCCTTCTCCGCGGGCTGGATAAGCTCATCGAGCGGGTCACGGGCATTCCCGCCTACGTAGCCAAAAAGCCCATCAGCAGCACGGTTCTGGGTGCGGGGAGCCTTCTTCCCTACCTCGGCGGTATGCCCGAGGGCGTAGTCACCCTGCCGTCCAGAGTCAAATCGTAACCAAAAACAAGGAGAGGAAAGGAGCTTTTGGAAGTTTCTTTCCTCTTTGCGTTTCTTTTACAAATTTGGGTTTATCGAAGAGTTTTGTATATGTACTTTTCTTTCCGTGGCGAAAGAAAAGTACCAAAAG
Organism: Eubacteriales bacterium; assembly: GCA_045592305.1. GTDB lineage: Bacteria > Bacillota > Clostridia > Oscillospirales > CAG-272 > CAMEON01. The sequence goes on from JAZNUO010000092.1 coordinate 8,056, forward strand.
AATCGCCACTTAAGGGAGTCACCCACGGTGCCTCCCTTAAGAAACCCTCCACCTGATCTGCGCGACTCTTT
>JAZNUO010000093.1:0-8990 GCA_045592305.1 Eubacteriales bacterium
GGAGGACGGATAAACTCACCGACAAACCCAAATTTGAAGTGAATTTGAAGTGAAAGAAAAAATCTCCCCCAATATGCTTGATTTGTTCACGAATCTATGGTATAATGGTACATTGAAGATGTATGCACACCCAAATACACATTTCGGAGGTTCCTATGTCCCCTCGCGTTTCCAAGGAGAACTACTACCTCGATATTGCCCAGACCGTGGCCGAGCGCTGTACCTGTATGCGCAAGCGCTACGGCGCCATCATCGTCAAGAACGACGTCATCCTGTCCACGGGCTACAACGGCGCTCCCAGAGGCCGCAAAAACTGCATCGATCTGGCCTACTGTATGCGGGACAAGCTCCACATCCCCCGCGGCGAGCGCTACGAGATGTGCCGTTCGGTCCACTCCGAGGCCAACGCCATCATCAACGCCTCCCGCGAGCAAATGCTGGGCGCGACCCTCTACATGGTCTGCACCGACCCCCATGACGGCTCCCTTGTGGCGGGCACCAATAGCTGCATGATGTGCAAGCGCATGATCCTCAACGCGGGGATCAGCAAGGTGGTCATCCGCGACACCCCCACCGAATACCGCGTCATTGACGTTCGTGACTGGATCGAGAACGACGACTCCCTCTCGGGTGTCTTTGGCTACTGATCCCACCCCAAGAAAGGACATCCCATGAAAACCTCATTCATCCGCCAGACCCTTGTATGCGCCCTCGCCGCTCTGCTCTGCGCCCTGTCCCTGGCCTCCTGTAAGGCGACCCTGAAGCCCGGGGAGAACGGTCTTTACGACAGTCAGAGTAAGATCTCCTACAGCCATGCCTCCACGGTCTACGAGGCCACCGCTCTGGTCAAGGAGTACGGTAAGCTGGCTGTCACCGACAAGGAATCCTACGCTCTCTACACCGTCCCCGGTATGGATCCCACCGAGATGCTGGCCACCGAGGACTACAACATCGTCTACGCCCAAGGGGTCGCCATGCCCACTCTGGCGGAGATGGCGCCCACCGTCCTGCACATCTGCGTAGACGGCTCCGAGACCGTCCGCGAGGTGCACAAGATGGAGGATGCCGTGGCCGTCGCCGCTCTGGTCCACGATTTCACCACGGGCAAGAATCTCTCCTACCCCGCGAAAAGCCCGCTTCGGAGCTACACAGCTCGCTTTGAGTCCACCCAGTACCCGGGCTTCTACTACTCCCTGACCTACGTGGAGTACGCCGAGGACGTGGAGATCGACGGCGTGAGCTACGGCCGCTACTTCCTGCGCTCGGCCTTCGAGGGTATCTTCATTCCCGTGGGCGACGAGATCCACAAGTCCATGGGGTTTGCCGACTGACCCCGAAAGGAGCTTCCCATGACCGATATGCACGAGGGCGCAACGCCCAAAAGACCCAAGCTTCACCCCGTCCGTATGCAGAACATCCCCGCCCACTTAGGCGGAGCCGCCGAGCTGGAAAAGCTCTGCTTTACCTCCCCTTGGAGCGCCTCCAGCCTTGAGCTTCTGACCAACGATGGCATTGGTGTGGGCTACCTGCTTACCGTCCCCGCCGCGCCGGGCAACGAACCCACCGTCGCCGCCTACGGCGGTATGCTCATCACCGTGGACGAGGGGCAGATCACCAACATCGCCGTCCACCCCGACCACCGCCGCAAGGGCTACGGCACGGCCATTGTCCGCTCCCTTCTCCGCCACGCCAAGGACGCGAGGCTGGAATCGGTCTCTCTGGAGGTGCGTGTCTCCAATACCGCCGCCATCGAGCTGTACAGGCAGGCGGGATTTACGGAGGCGGGCAGACGGAAGGGATTTTACGCAAAGCCCACCGAGGACGCTCTGGTGATGGTCTGCAAGATCAAGTAATCCCCGCGCGACGCATAAGAAAAACACCCTGCCGAAAGGGCGTGCAAAATTAGCGGTAAAATAATCACAACCAAATAAGCCCCTTAGCGGAAAGAACATCCATGGCGTTTTGCTGTAAGATATCCTTTCGCATAACCCTCCTTCTCACCTACACCTCACGATGAACCACCTTCCGGCGGACTTACCACATAGCGTGGATATGCCCGCCATACATAAAGATAACCGCTATGAAGTTGAATCCATAGCGGTTTTTCTTGCTTTTTGCTAATTTTTCGTTCGGAGTGTTGAACAAGCAATAAATTGCAGAAATATTAGCGTTCAAACTCTCTTCCGTGAGATATTTTTACATGATTACAATATTTGCACCGGTGGTAATATGTATAATTTACATCATACCCGTATACGGTTTCTTCGTAATATTGTTCTCTTCCTTTTGCATCTTTAATTTTATTTCCATATTTGTCTGTAATCGCCCGTCTTTCTATGGAACTGCCCGCAGTTCTTCCGGTCTCTTTTTTACCTACGGGCTTCATAGCGAAAAAGTATCTGCATTTCGGACAGCGAGTCATAAAACAGTATACCATCCATCCCACCCACACTGCAAGTGTAAGTGTCAATATCCAAAAGTATACGCTTGCATTACGATTATACCAAGGCGCAGTATATAATAGCGTTTTTCCATCCTTGAATGTTGATGTTTGTATCTCAACTGAGGTGTCAACTTGGGTAATATCGCTTTCCCAAAGCAATGGGTAGTTTTCGTTTTCCACAAACTCGTAATTGCGCCTGTAAACAGGCAATATCTTTACATTGGCAGTTATTTCTTCTCCGGGTTCAATATATTCTAAAAAACCGCAAGAAAAAGAAACAACTTCGTAATAAAGAGACAGGTCGTTTTCGTTTTTGATGTCCATCAAAAAGCTCACGTCGGATATCGGTTCTTTGCCACCGTTGGCTATAGTGATTTTTGCATTAATGTGTGTATCGCTTAAGTTATTACTATTTGCCGTGTTATCTGCTTTCTCCAAAGAAACAAGAGAAACCTTGATCTTATCCGGCGTTCTTGTGAAGTATGGGAACGAAAAGATCAATGATACAGCGAGAAATACGACCAAGCCAATGATTAAAGGAGCAAACAAAATGAACTTATTGGATTTCTCGCGGCGGTGACTGTTGTTTGCACCGTTTCCTTTTCGCTGATCAGCCTTTATTTCACCGACCAAGCGGTCGATCTCGGCGGCATACGTGTTTTCGTCTGCAAACACTTCATCCTTGTTTGCGAACACTTCGTCTCTTTGTTGTGACATAATTTTCCTCCTAAAAGATAATAAAAAAGTGCGCCTATCGAAATAGACGCACAAAAACGCAAATCCCGATAGTCGCCAAACTAATCCTTGCAAAATTGGTATAACCAACACTCAAAAGGCGGAATTTGCATTTTAACAAATTCTTCCTTTTAAGTGTATGACGAAAAGGATATACCTATCCTAACAACAAAGATAGCTATACCTATTCTGCAATATTCGATTAGTTTGGCAGATTTATTATACCATAGCATACACCTTTTGTCAATAGTATTATTCGTTTTTTTGTGGAGTTAAGGTATTCTGCTGAGACCGAAGGGGTAGTTACTCCCTCCACTTTAGTCCGTGGCAAGCATAGCGCGTGGACGTCCACCGAGCGAAATCGGGCAGAAGCCCGAACCCACTATACGCAGAAAAACAAATGTTCGTAGGGCGGGGGCTTGCTCCCGCCGAATAAATGCCTGCCATCCATCAAAAACGGGCGACACAATGTTCGCCCTCGAGTATTCAATGAAGCCCTTACAAAATGAATGATTCTTTTATGAAAACATAGCGGCGGGAGCAAGCCCCCGCCCTACGTTATGAAATTACTTTCTCCGCTAAAGATGCAAAAGTGAAACAGGGTGTTTTTTTGTTGGATAGGAGACGGTCACTCCATATTCTCATACCCGATGAGGGTCTGGAGCAAGGTCTGGGCGTAGATGCGGTAGAACCAATCGTTGGGGTGGTTGACGTTGTTCCCCGCGTAGTCGTTGAAGGTCTTGTGCTTCTGGATAGCCACCGAGACCGAATGGACACAGGCCACGGCTACGGGCTTACCGTCCCTGCGGTACTGCTTGGCAAGGCTCTCGAACTGTCTTTCCTGCTGCTTGATGGCAGCGTGATCCCAGTTGGAATCGGTGTGGGGGGTCATGGTGGAGACCATCATGACCGTAGCCTCGGGCTTGATCTCAACCAGCCCCTCGATCATCCTCTTGACGTTTGCCTTGGTGGTGGCGACGGACAAACCGCCGTCGTTCATGCCGAAGCCGACGACGAAGAGGTCACAGCCGTACTTCTCCACCTGCTGCTTCACGAACCTATCGAAATGGCTGACACCGTCTCCCGAGAGCCAGCCGCCGATCGCGGTGTTGACATAGGTGATGGTGCCCCGATCGCCGGCTACGTAGTCAGCGGTGGGAACGGGATGACAGGGCATGGTGTCGGACAGGTCGGTGTTTACGTACTTGACGGTATAGCCGAAGAGATCGGCCAGCGCTTGGGTGAAGAGCATGGCGTACGCGCCCTGCTTGGGCTCGACGTTCTCGGCATAGGTGGAGCACGCGCCCCACGTGATGGAATCTCCGTAGAAGAAGACCGTCACGTCCTCACCGTCGACGAGCTTCTTGACAAAATCCTGATAGACATCCAACCGACTCTCCTGTACGAAGTCCTCCCACGTCGCCTCGTGGTTGTAGGTCACGCTGACCTGCCACTGCTTCATCCGGCTCTCCCCCCAGAAGGTAGACGTCATCTCTCCGGTGGCGGGATTCGTTGTGTTCAGGGTGACGTACCCGCCCTTGCCGTCGGGAAGCCCCGGGAAGCTGTAATAGGTTTGTGAGGTAATGCAGCGGATGGAGGAGTCCTCCGTGACCTTCAGCTTGCCGTCCTCAATGACGTAGTCCCGCCCTTCCTCGTAGACGGTCTTGCCGTCATAGGAAGTGACCGAAATAATGTCCTTGATGGGGAACAGGAGAGACTTGACGTCTCCCTTGTCTAAGAACATGACCGTTTCCTTGAAGGACTGCGTGCCGCCGAAAACGTTCTGCATAACCTCCTTCAGATCCTCGTCCTTGATATGCAGACCCATCTGATCTTTGAGGGGAGCCTCGGTGGTGGCTTCCTCGGTGGGAGCCTCGGTCTCGGGGGCGGTGGGTTCCTCGGTAGGCTCGGCGGTGACATCTGCGGTGGTGTCGGGCTGATCGGGTGTGTCACAGGCCGCAAGACCCGCAGCGCATACCCCCGCCAGCAGAACGAACATAAGCGCGATCCAAATGCGGTTCTTCTTAATCAGACTTTTTCTCCTTATGGCATTATGCTTTTCTAACCGATTTCAAAATACTTCAAATTTGGGTTTATCGAAGAGATACAAGATACGGAGATACAAGATACAAGATAGAAAACGCGAGTCTCTGTATGGCTTTCGCATATCTTGTATCTCGTATCTTGTATCTTGTATCTTTGTATCTCACCGCTAAACCCCAATTTGATTCGCCGTCCCGCGACAGGCTCACTTCGTCCCCGTAGACCCGAAGCCTCCCGCGCCGCGCTGCGTCTCGTCGAGGGAATCCGCCTCCATGAAGCTCGCGGTGATAACGGGCAGGATGAGGAGCTGGGCGATGCGCTCCCCGGGCTCCACGGTCTGGGGGACGCTTCCGTGGTTGTGAAGGGCGACCATCAGCTCGCCGCGGTAGTCCGAGTCGATGACCCCCACCTTATTGGCGGGCGCAAGACCGCGCTTGGAGGCCAGACCGCTGCGGGCGAAGTTGAGACCCACGTAGCCCTCGGGAATGGCCATGGACAGCCCCGTGCGGATCATAACGGTCTCCCCCGGACCGATGACGATGGGCTCCCCCTCGGGGAGAGCGTAGAGGTCGGCACCCGCCGCTCCCGCGGAGCCGTAGGTGGGCAGAATAGCGTTTGGGTGAAGCTTTTTGATCTTGAGTTCCATATCAGACCTCCGGGGTAAAGATGTGAACGCCCGAGCCCATCCTCTCGTTCAGGCCACCCTTTCGGAAGTAGCCCACCGAGCCGGCGGGGACGGTGACGGTATAGGTGGTTCCGCTTCCCTCTCGTACGTAGTCCCCCCTGATCTCACCGAAGGGGGATTCGTGGCTGACGGCGGCGGAGGGGATGGCGGTGTAGTCGGCGGGGCTGACCGATGCCCCTCAGCTCCGGACACTCCCGGAGGGAGGTCGCGCCCCTGCCCACACGGGAGTGTCACAGCCCGCCTTGGTGACGGCGGCTCCTTTCAGAATTGATTTCGTAAGCAACATTCAAAGTTCGGAAGCGGGAGCGAACAGCAGGGAGGGAAGCCGCGAATCCTACGGACTTACCCGTTTTTGGTAAGCGAAGGGCGAAAGGGCTCCCGACGGCTCGCGACGCGGGAAGGCTTTCCGGCTCCTTACCGATATATCTCCTTCAGCTCCCCGATCTCCGCCATCCACAAGGAGCTCGCCGCGTCCGAGGGCATGACCCATCCTCCGCGGGGGGACACACCCACCGCAAACACGGCGGGACCGTCAGGGAGGCAGGAGCGCTTGAACTGCTGGGTGAAGAAGCGGCGGTGGAAGACCTCCAGCCACTTGAGGACGGTGGCATCGTCGTAGGTCTCGCCCAGGGCGTACTTCGCCATGCGGAAGAGCTTGGCGGGGGTGAAGCCGTAGCGCAGGAGGTGGTAGAGGAAGAAATCGTGAAGCTCGTAGGGTCCCACCAGATCCTCTGTCCTCTGGGCGATACTCCCGTTCTCGTCGGCGGGGAGAAGCTCGGGGCTGACGGGGGTGCCGAGTATATCGTACAGAGCCTCGGCCAGCTTGGTATTGCCCTTCTCCATTTCGGAGGCGGCGCAGTGGGCGGTCAGCTCGCGGACAAGGGTCTTGGGCACCCCGCCGTTGACGCTGTACATGGACATGTGGTCGCCGTTGTAGGTCGCCCAGCCCAGAGCCAGCTCGGAGAGATCCCCCGTGCCGATGACCATACCGCCCTCGTCGTTGGCGATATCCATGATGACCTGGGTACGCTCGCGGGCTTGGGCATTCTCGTAGGTCACGTCGCGGATTGCGGGATCGTGACCGATGTCCTTGAAGTGCTGATTCACCGAGTCGAAAATATTGACGGTGCGGAAGTCCACCCCCAGCTCCTCGCAGAGGGTGGTTGCGTTGGTCTTGGTGCGCGCCGTGGTACCGAAGCAGGGCATGGTCACGGCGATGATGTCGGTGCGGGGTCTGCCCAGAAGATCCATGGCTCGAGCCATGACCAGCAGGGCGAGGGTGGAATCCAGCCCGCCCGAGATGCCCAGCACGATCCTCTTCGCCCACGCGGCGGTGATCCGCTTTTTCAGTCCGTTCGCCTGAATGGTCAGGATGCGCTCACAGTGAGCGGCGCGGAGGGCGGGATCGGCGGGGAGGAAGGGACGGGGATTCATGGGGCGGGTCAGCTCGGTGTTCTCCACGCAGAGGTCGAAGTAATTCTCCATGCAATGCCCGCAAGCCGAGGTATCGAAGCTCCCCACGCGGCGATCGCGGATCATGCGCTCAACGTCCAGCTCGGTGACGGTCAAGGTGCCGCCCGCGAAGGGCTTGCTTTCGGCGAGAACCTCACCGCCCTCGCAGACGAGGTGATGACCGCCGTATACGCTATCGGTGGTGGACTCCCCCTCCCCCGCCTCGGTCAGAATGTAGCCGCACAGGGAGGTAGCGGAGCGAGCGGTGGCAATCAGCACACGGGATTGCTCCGCGCCCACGACCTCGGGGGTAGCCGAGGGGTTGCAGACAATGACCGCGCCCGCCGAAACGGCTTGCATGGAGGGAGGCTCGGCGGCGCACCGATCCTGTCCCACCTCCACGGCAAAGCGGAGAGTGGGCAGAGAGGAGCAGACGAAGAGCTGCTTGATCCCCATCTGGACAAAGCTGCCGTCCCCCAAAATATCCGTGACCAGCACCTCGGCGGGAGGCTCGGAGAAGGCACGGCGCTCAGCGGGGGTGAGATTGGTCTTGGGTATCAGCCCCAGCACCGCTCCCCCGCAGACCACGGCGGCGCAGTTGTAGAGCTTGTCCCCCAGTGCCACGGGCAGACCGATCACCGACACCAGATCCAGCGCGGCGGTCTCGGCGGCGTAGGAAATCAGAGCATCCCGCGCGCCCCTCATCAGTCGGTCATGGCTGAAGAGATCGCCGCAGGTAGCACCCGTCAGGCAAAGCTCGGGGAACACCAGGAGCTTGACACCCTCCCCCGCGGCGGCACAGGCCAGAGACACGCAGGCAGCGGCGTTATGGGTAGGGTCTGCCACCCGAATGGACGGGGTAGAGGCGGCGACCTTGACGAATCCGTGTTGCATTGTATATCCTCTCCTTCCGGCGGGCCCGACGGCCGCCTGATACAGATATATTCTATATCATTATAGCAGATAATGGCCGAATAATCAAGTGTTTCGGTGAAAATTCCCGCGGTCTCTGCCAAACTTTATGAATGACGGCGAAAGAAAGCCTGCCCGTGACAGTGCCCGCGGGTTCAGGCGAAAAGGCGATACGCAAAATTGCAGTTTATCGGGCAGGGGTTTCACCCCTGCACCCCACTTAAACCCTTCTTGAAAGAAGGGTTTAAGAATCCCAAGAACTTTCAAAAAAGGTCTATTTATCAATATTTTTTGAAGGTTCTTGAAGGGAGTCCAGAGGGAAACTTCTTGCAAGAAGTTTCCCTTTGGCGTTCTCCTCGCCTCCCCTATAAACCCCAATTTGAAGGGCGGCTGAACAGCTACACCCAAATTTTTCCACTCATACTTTTCTCTCCCGCCGCCCACACTATCCACAGAGCCACAAGCCAGAGACGTTCACCGCAAGCCCGCTGTGCTCGCTTTCGGAAAAAGTCAACCGCTACTTACAACGGTCACAGCCTCGCGCCGGAACCGACGTAAGGCGCGGGGCTGTGGCTCTCCTCCTTGAGGTATACCTCTGGAATCCCTCGGGGAGGATGCTCAAAAAAATGGCAGAGGAGACTCCCCTGCCCGAAAGGTATGGTCATACGATGAAAGCCATTCAACGCATCCGACGGGCCTCGGCGTGGGGTCTCTCCGCCC
>JAZNUO010000094.1:0-10083 GCA_045592305.1 Eubacteriales bacterium
CGTGCTCGGCCTTGCAAGCCAGGGTAATGGCCTCGTCAATGTCCCTCACGCGAACGATACCCAGAATGGGCATCATCAGCTCCTCCTGCACGAAGAGATGCTCGAAGGGAACCTCGGCAATGGCGCAGCGGATCTCGGGACCGACGTTTATGCCGATCTTGGCGAGAATAACGCGAGCGTCGCGACCCACGCAGTCGCGGTTGACCGCGTAGGAGACCTTGCCGGTCTTTTCGTTGACCTTCTTATTCAGCACCACCTCGGCCAGCTTGTCAGCCTGCTCACGGGTGAGGAGGATACAGCCGTTCTTCTGCATACCCGCGATGAGACGGTCAGCCACGTTGTTGAAAACAAAGACTTCCTTCTCGGCGATGCAGGGGAGGTTGTTGTCGAAGGTACAGCCGTCGATAATATCCTTGGCGGCCTTCTCGATGTCGGCGGTATCGTCCACGATGACGGGGGGGTTGCCCGCGCCCGCGCCGATGGCCTTCTTACCCGAAGCCAGAACGGCCTTGACCACGCCGGGGCCGCCGGTGCAGACCAGCAGGCGGATGGCGGGGTGCTTGTACATAACGTCGGCGGTGTCCAGAGTGGGCTTGGCGACCGAGGCAACCAGCACCTCGGGACCGCCCACGGCGTGAACGGCGCGGTTGACCAGATCCACTGCGTAGTTGGAGGTCGCGATGGCACCGGGGTGAGGATTGAATACCACACCGTTGCCGGCGGCGATCATGCCCATGCTGTTGCAGATGACGGTCTCGGAGGGGTTGGTGGAGGGGGTGATGGCACCCACCACACCGAAGGGAGCGCGCTCGGTCAGGGTCAGACCATAGTCACCGGTCTTGGCCTCGGCTACGATGTCCTCGGTGCCGGGGGTCTTGTCGGCCACCAGTATGTGCTTGGCGGTCTTGTGATCCACGCGACCCATCTTGGTCTCGGCGACACCGAGAGCGGCCATGGTGCCTGCCTCGGCGCGGCAGTAGTTACGGATGGAGGTGATGAACTTCTCACGGTCGGCGACGCTGGTGGCGCGGATGGCCTTGTAGCCTGCCTCGGCGGCGGCGATGGCCTCCTCCATGGTGGCGTACACGCCGATCAGCTTGCGACCGCCATACTGGGTAGAGCTCCAGTTTTCGGTAGCGGGAGCAGGGGAACCGGAGCGGATCTCGGAGACGACCTTCGCGACCAGCTCGGCAACCTGCGCTTCAGTCCAGTTGATTGCCATGTCGGTTCTTCCTTTCTGTTTAAGTAACGGTTCCGACGAAGGGAATTACTTGCCCAGAGCGGCCAGAACCTTGCGGGTGATCTCAGCGACCAGAGCGTCCTCGGCATTTCCGTGATCGTGACCGCAGCTGCACTTGCCGGCGTTGTCCTTGCACTTGCAGTTGGCAGTACCCTTGTTGGGGCAGGACTTACAGCCGGGATGCTTACCGGGCAGACCCATCTTCTTGCGGAGCTCCATGAGTCTCTCCAGCTCGTGGCAGGAGATCTCGTCGATGCGGCTGTTGGCACCGGCACCGATCTGGCGGGCGTACAGGTTGATCTTGGCGTTGAACTCCACCTCTTCCATGGTGAAGCAAGCGCGCAGCAGGGTGTTACCGACGGTCAGAGCGCCGTGGTTCTTCAGAAGGAACGCGTCATGCTTCTGGATGTAGGGCATCAGGGACTCGGGGATCTCCATGGTGGAGGGCATACCGTAGTCGCAGGTAGGAACGTTACCGATGGTCAGAATGGCCTCGGGCAGGATGTACTGGTCCAGCTCAACACCGGCCACGGTGAAGGCGGTAGCCACGGGAGGATGAGCGTGAACCACGGCGTTCGCGTCGGGACGCTCCTGATACACTCTCATGTGCATCTTGATCTCGGAGGAGGGGTTGAGCTTACCGTCGATCTTGTTGCCGTTGCCGTCGATCTTGATGATCATGTCGGGGGTCATGAAGCCCTTGGAGACACCGGTAGGGGTGCAGTAATACTCGTTGGGACCCACCTTGACCGAGATGTTACCGTCATTGGCGGCCACGAAGCCGTGATCGTAGATACGCTTACCAATGTCGCAAATTTCCTTCTTGATTTCGAACGGAGACTGTGCCATAGTTTTGTTTTCCTTTCGCTTATGAAAATTAATAACTTATCTGATTCTCCCGCGGGTCGGGAGATCGGGAGCCCGGGGGAGGCCGCCGCGGGGCTTGTTCTTTCCGCGACCGGTCTTGAAGCCGCCTTACAGAGCCTTGGCCAGAGCCTCGGTGTCGCAGGCGATCATGTACTCCTCGTCGGTGGGGATGACCAGCACCTTGACCTTGGAGTCGGGGGTGGAGATCTCCACGATGCCCTCGTGGGGAGCGGTCATGTTCTTCTCCTTGTCGAAGTCGATACCGAAGAAGGAGAGGTTGCCGGCGATCCCCTCGCGGGTGCGGCGGTCATTCTCGCCCACGCCGGCGGTGAACACCAGCACGTCAAGACCGTTCATCTCGGCGGCGTAGGTACCGATCAGCTTGATGGCACCGCGGTGCATGAGATCCATAGCCAGCTTGGCGCGCCGGTTGCCCGCGTTTGCGGCGGCCCAGACCTCACGGCCGTCGTTGGAGACACCCGAGACACCAAGGAGTCCCGACTTCTTGTTCATGGCGTTGTCCATCTCGTCGGGGGTCATGCCGCTCTGCTTCATGACGTAGGTCACGAGGGAGGGGTCAATGGCGCCGCAGCGGGTACCCATGGGCAGACCGTCCTGAGGCGTGAAGCCCATGGAGGTGTCCACGGCGATGCCGCCGTCGATGGCGGTGACGGAGGAGCCGGAGCCGATGTGGCAGGTGATGATCTTCAGATCCCTCATGTCCTTGCCCAGATACTCGGCGGCCTTGGCGGCAACGTAGCGGTGGGAGGTACCGTGGAAGCCGTACTTGCGGATGCCGTACTTCTCGTACCACTCGTAGGGCAGGGCGTACATGTAAGCCTTGGGCTCCAGAGTGGAGTAGAAGGAGGTGTCGAACACGCCGATGTGGGGTTTGTCAGCCAGAACGGCGCGGCAGGCGTACACACCCTTGATAGCGGGCGGGCCGTGCAGAGGATTGATGGGAACGATGGACTCCAGATACTCCATCTCGGCCTCGGTGAGGACCTGAGAGGCCTGGAACTTACCGCCGTGGGCGAAGCGGTGGCCGACGGCACCGATCTCGTCGACGCTCTTGATAACGCCCCATTCGGCGTCGGTCAAGAGCTTCAGGACCAGCTCGATGGCCTCGTTGTGGGTGGGCATGGGATAGTTCTCGGCGTAGGTAGGCTGACCGGGACGCTTGTGGGTGATGTTACCCGCGGGACCGATCTGCTCGCAGAGACCCTTCGCCAGCACCGTGCGCTCGTCCATGTCGAAGAGCTGATACTTCAGAGACGAGCTACCGGCATTGACAACCAGTATTTTCATGATGACGTGTTCTCCTTCCGGGGGATTTTGATAGAAGACAAATCTATTCACCATGTATTATATCAAAATGACGAAAAAAATGCAATAGTTTTGCTCATTTTTTTTGTTTCAAAACTCCACAAACTTTTCGAGCCCTGTTTTTGCGGTTCCCCCCCGTCTCGGGGGACTGACAAAAAATTATCAAAAAATCTGACAAAAAAATAACAAAAGCCCACCGGATCAAAGGCTTTTTCGGTGGGTTTCTTTCATTATTATAGGGATATAATTGTCATCCCTGCGTCATACCCCCTTTTTTCAGGGGGGAAAGGCGGGAAGCAGGGGGGGATTTGGGGGCGGAAAAGGGTATTGTGCAATTTGACGAATCAGCGGAGGGGGAATTTGGGTAACGGCAGAGAAAAAACAGAAAAAATTGGGATTTGGACAGAAAAAGGGGCAGAGACGGAACGATCTCTGCCCGCAGGGGGATATTTACTTCATGGCCTCGGCGACCTTCTCCAGGAGCATGACCCGCACGGCCTTGAGATAATCGTCGTCGCTCGTATAGGTGATCACGTCGGTTGTGACCATGGCCACCATCTCGTCGGCGGCCTCGGAACCCGCCAATTCCTCCAGCATGGTCAGGAGCTGGTAGTCCTGAATGCCGCCACGGAGGTTCTCCAGACGGTGGGAGGAGATGGGCTCGTAGCTGCCGATGAGCGCGCCGCTGTAGAGCAGAACGCCGTCGCCGTGGGAGGCGGCACCCACCAGAGGGATCAGGGTATCCATGGGGTTTTCACCCTGCCAGTAGGCGGCGTCCCAGTAGAGCATACCCGCCGAGTCGGTCATCTTGCACTGCCAGATCGAGACGAGGGGCTCGGTGCCGTCACCCAACGCCAGCCAGTTGACGTAGGGCTGACCCGGCTCCCAGCAGACGTAGAGCCAGCTCTCGTGCCCCTCCTTGGTCAGGGCGGCCATGCGCTCGGCGAAGGTGCCGTACTTCCTGTCCTGCGCCGCAGTGGTCATGAATTGGGTGCCCGCGATAACGGCCTTGCCTCGGGGGGTGAAGGCGAAGGGCTTGGTGCACCAGATGTTGACGTAGGGCTTCATGAACCCGATCTGATCCTGCTCGCCCAGATTCAGGTTGGTGAAGAAGGGGGAGACCTGACGGTACCCGGGGAAGGTGCCCGACAGGCGGTTGCCCGCGGCGGCCAGATGGTTCAGAAGCCCCGTGTCGGTGGGCTCGTCCACGTAGTAGTAAAAGCCCTTCCTCATCCATGCGGGGTTCTGACTCAATATCTCATAAGCCTGACTCTCGCTGTCGCTGATCTTGTTGATGACGAAGGAGTTGACACGGGGATTGTTCAGGTACTCGGTTACACGGCTGTCGGTGAGGGTGTAGGGCAGGCGGTAGGCGCAGAGACGGTTCTCCAGCAGGAAATCGTAGTAGATCTTGTAGAGCTCCCAGTATTCATAGTCATCCATGCCCTTGCTTTGGTAGGAGGAGGCGATGAGCCAATCATTCAGACCAACGGCGGTTCTGAGGGCGGTCTCGTCGGACAGGGAGAAGCCGTAGACGTAGGCGTAGACCTTGGCGGTCTTGATGATCTTACCGCTCTCGGCGTCGGTGACGGTGAGGTCGGCGGCGTACAGACCCGCGGGCTGGTTCGTCTCCGCCCGGACCTTCACGGCGAATCCTTGGGACTGACCGCCCTTGACCGCCACGGCACCGTCCACGGGAGGCAGACCGTCGGGCACGAGATGTCCGTTGATGGCAGCGTAATGCTCCCGCAGCACCCGGGCCTTGAGGGTGTGACCCTCCCCGTCGGCAAAGTCGGACAGGGAGACGGTAAAGCTGCGGTCGGTCTTGGGGGCGAGGAAGAACTGGCAGTTTTCGATGCTGTTTCCCGCCATGTGGATGACGTAGGTGTGAAGCCCCGAGGCGGTGACGTTATTCCGATAGACCTTCTCGGTCATGTGGTCGAACCACAGCTCCACCGAGGCATCCTCGTCGGGGGCGGTCAGCTTGCCGTAGTTGACGCCCTCCACGGGTTTTTCGGTAAGGTCCGAGCCCTCGCCGGGCTTGGAGAGATCTATATCCATGTCGCCGTATGCCTCCTTCGCGGTTTTGTAGAAGTCGATGGAGTAGATGTAGACGGACTCGCCGCCGCCGTCGGGAGCGGTAAGGAAGTCCAGACGGAAGCCGCTCACGGTACCCGACCATGCGGCGTTCGAGAGATCAAAGACGATCTTCTGCCAGCCCTCGTTGGCGGAGTCAAAGGTGGCGGTGGTCCGACGGTCGGGAAGCGCGCCTTGGACACTGCCCGCGTAGTAGAACAGCTCGAAGGTCTCGCAGCGGCAGTTCTCGGGGCGGACGGTCATGACGATGTACTTGTACTCGTCGGCGTTGACGGGCTTCAGCTTGAGGGCCTTCATGTAGGACGAGTAGTTGAGGGTGACGTAGGGGTCGGAGGCTCCCTCCGCGGTGGTCAGCTTCAGCACGGAGCCGTAGGCCTGATCCATGACGACCTCCACCTTGCATTGGTTGGGGCTGCTGAGAATGGCGGACAGCTTGGGACGCTTGGCGTCATAGAAGGTGACGTGAGCGGGATCGGCGGGTTGGTTGACACGGGTGGCGGGATCTTCGGTCGTCACCTCTTCGGCGGTGATCGCCTCGGTTGTCTCCTCGGTGGGGGTCTTGTCCTCGGTGTCGGGCTCAACCGCGGGGGCCTCGGTGACGGGCTCGGTGGCGGTTGACGGATCGGCAGGGGTGGTATCCTCACGACCGCCCTCGGTACAGGCGACCAGCAGAAGAGCCGCGAGGGTCGCCAGAGTCAGGATCAGGGGCAGCCAGTGGGCTTTGCGGGCAGGGCGTTTCATGGAAACCTCCTTGTGGATGGAGTTGAGGGATCATGATAGCTCATTATAGCATAGAAATCCACAGGAGTCAAGGGGCGAGGCGGGAAAAGAAAAAGGGGCTGATACTAATTTCCGATTAAAATCATGAACTTTGTCTACCCTCTCCGTCACGCCTACAGCGTGCCACCTCCCCCAAAGGGGGCGGCTTTTGAAAGGCACTCCCTTTGGGAGAGCTCCCGCGAAGCGGGTGAGAGGGCAAAACAAATTCAAGATTTTAAAAGCAAATTAGTATGAGTCATTCGCTTCCTGAAAAGCTTTTGACTCAGCCCCAGAAAAAAAGACGGCTGATGCCGTCCTTTTTCTATGGTGGAGACAGTTGGAATCGAACCAATGACCTCATGCATGTCAAGCATGCGCTCTAACCAGCTGAGCTATGCCTCCGCAACGGATGGTATTATACCATATGCGGAGGGATTTGTCAAGGGGGTTTTGAAAAGTTTTTTAGAAATTTTCGTTCGAATATCCAATTACGTTTAAGGATCTTTTTTTGAGGTGCATTGAATAAATGGGATATTGCATTTTGCACACACATTTTCACATTCCGCTCCCAGTGTTCCGCACCGCGGACAATACTTTGCCGCACGGTCATTTGATAAATTCACGGGAATATCGGAAAAAACATAATGGAACACACGATCCCCTACACGGAAATAATCGTGCGCGAACAAAGCTTCCTCCTGCCGAAAGGTGAAATGATGTTCGATGCCGAATTTTGATATTACTGTAACAGTACACGTATCCACTGTTCCCTTTATACTTCTGTCGTAACCTGTCAGCACTCTTGCATCTACGGTGCGGCTGATTTTCACGTCCGCGACTTCGCCATAGTACGTAGGATTCAGTATGAAGCGGTAGAGCTTGAACATCCATATCGGTGCAGTCAAAATTATGACAAAAACGCCCCAAAACCAGACGGGCTGACTTTCTTTGGTGAACAGAGTATTGTATTCGGAGCCCTCTATGTAGAACAGAGCAGAAAATAATATAGCATAAAACAGAAGGCTTTTCACACCGTTTACGATCAGACTTTTGATCCCCTTCTTCTTCATCTTTTCGATCATTTCATCGGTGATGATGGTTGGTTTCATCGGGAACCTCCTTGTAAGTTTGTCGTTATGCTAGATGAACCTTTAAATTGCTCCCGTGAGGGAGCTTTTTTGTTACCGAAAAGCAGGCGCGCCCGAAGACACGCCTGCCTACAGGTGAACGCTTACGCCCAGCTCATGGTGGTGGGCTTCTCCTCGAAGATGCAAACCCCCTTGAGGAACGCCACGGCCTTGGACAGCCCCTCGTCGATGGTCATGATGCTGTCCTCGTGCTCGATGGACAGAACCCGATCGTAGCCGCAGAGACGGAGATTGGAGATCATGTCCCTCCAGTAGGTCTCGCCGTTGCCGTAGCCCACGGTGCGGAAGATCCAGGAGCGGTTCAGCTCGTCGGAGTAGTGCTTGGTGTCCAGCACGCCGTTTGCCGCGGTGTTGTACGTGTCGATCTTGGTGTCCTTGGCGTGGACGTGGTAGATGGCGCCCTTCAGCTCGCGAATGGCGGCCACGGGATCCATGCCCTGCCAGACAAGGTGGGAGGGATCGAAGTTCGCGCCAATAACGGAACCGACCGCCTCACGGAGACGGAGCAGGGTGGCGGGGTTGTAGACGCAGAAGCCGGGGTGCATCTCAAAGGCGATGTGGGGGACGTTGTGGGCCAGAGCGAAGGCACCGGCCTCTTTCCAGTAGGGAATGACCTTCTCGTTCCACTGCCAGTCCAGAATGGCGAGAAAATCCTCGGGCCAAGGGCAAGTGACCCAGTTGGGGTACTTGGCGCCCTCGTGGTCGCCGGGGCAGCCCGAGAAGGTGATGACGGTATCCACGCCCATCTTCTCGGCCAGCAGGACGGCGTTACGGAAGTCCTTGTCGAATTGGTCGGCTATGGCCTTGTCGGGATGGAGGGCGTTACCGTGGGCGGCCAGGGCGCAGACCTCCACGTCGTACTTCTTGAGAGTCGCGATGAACTCGTCGTACTTGGCGGGGTCGGCCAAGAGCTCCTCGGGGTTGCAGTGCGCCTTGCCGGGGTAGCCGCCCGCGCCCAGCTCTACGGTGTGGACACCGAGGCCGGTCAGAATTTGCAGAGTCTCGTCAAGGCTCTTGGAGCCGTACAGGTTGGCTAATACACTCAGTTTCATAGTGTTGATGTTCCTTTCAGTCGTTGTGAAGGCTCTCCCTTTGGGAGAGCTCCCGCCAAAGGCGGGTGAGAGGGCGGTATCTCTCAGCCCTCTCCGGCACGCCCGTGCGGGCGTGCCACCTCCCCCGGAGGGGGGGCATGCAGCATCAGTCGAAGTAGTAAGGCTGTCCCGTCCTGGCGGACTCGTAAATGCCCTCCAGAATGCGGGTGACGGTGTAGGCCTGCTCGGGCAGGACGCAGGGGTCGGTATCGTTCACGACGGCATTGATCCACTGGGCGGCCTCCATGGTAGAGGGATCACCGGCACTCACGCCCTCAAAGTAGGCCGCGCCCTGGGGATTGAGGGTGGGGCGGAGGACGTACTGACTGTTGTTGCGGATGCCGTTGATGCGAACGCCGTCGTAGAGGTCGGCACCCGCCAGCGTACCGCAGATGCAGGTGGTCGCCTCGCGGACGTCCAGCATATTGAGGGCCCAGGAGGATTCCAGATTGATGGTAGCGCCGTTCTCCATGACCACGAAGCCGAAGGCGGAATCCTCCACGGTGAACTTCTCGGGATCCCACTGCCCCCAGGCGTTGCCTTGGTTGGTATCCTTGTTGAGCTTGTGGTAGGTGGTGCCCACGCAGTATTTGGGCTTGTAGTTGTCCATGAGCCAGAGGGTCAGGTCGAGGGAGTGGGTGCCGATGTCGATGAGAGCCCCGCCGCCCTGCTCGTACTCGTTGAGGAACACGCCCCAAGTGGGAACGGCTCTGCGGCGGAGCGCGGTGGCCTTGGCGTAGTAGATCTCACCGAAGGTGCCGTCCAGAGCCTCCTTCTTGAGGTACTGCGCGCCGGCGGCCTGACGGGACTGGTAGCCGATAGTCAGCTTCTTGCCGCTTCTCTTTTGTGCCTCCAGCATCTTTTTGGCCTCGGCGGGGTTGATGGCCATGGGCTTTTCGCACATGACGTGCTTGCCCGCGTCCAGCGCGTCTACCGTGATGAAGCTGTGGGAGCGGTTGGGGGTACAGACGTGGACCACCTCGATGGACTCGTCGGCCAGAAGCTCCTTGTAGTCCTCGTAGACCTTGGCATCAGGGGTTCCGTACTGGGCGCGGGCGGCCTCGGCACGCTCCACGATGATGTCGCAGAAGGCCACCATCTCCACGCACGGAAGCTTGGCGAGGGATGGCATGTGCTTGCCGCCCGCGATACCGCCGCAGCCGATGATACCGACCTTAACGATTCTGTTTGCCATGTTATGTTCTCCTTTATTATGTTATCATAAACACAATACTGCCGTTTATGCGGCTATTACCCACATTTTACCGCATTTTGAGGGGATTTTCAATGGGTTTGGGTAGGTTTTTGGAAGTTTGTCGGGTTGCACAAAACGGGGGCGGGGGTTTTGGGCGAAATGTCTGCTTGCAAAATCACCCCGTCCGTGTTATACCATAAAAACCTTCGGAAGATGGCGCAAATTGGGGTTTATCGGTGCGATAGACTCTATGTACTTTTCTCTCCCTGTCGAGAGAAAAGTACCAAAAGAGCGCCACGTAAGGAAAGTACCCACGGTACTTTCCTTACGGATCCTTTCGCCTGATCTGCGTGCCCATTT
>JAZNUO010000095.1:0-4400 GCA_045592305.1 Eubacteriales bacterium
AACCTTTTGGACAGAAAGGAATTGCATTATGGCAAAACTGCAAATTCGCAAGGTCGGCGACGAGGCGCTCCGCAAAAGTCGGATCGTAGCCATGTCGTTCTGTGAGCCAAGGAGTTGTTCCATGGAGTTGTCTTCCTAAGACCGCTTGGCCTCCGACTTAACCTTTTGGACAGAAAGGAATTGCATTATGGCAAAACTGCAAATTCGCAAGGTCGGCGACGAGGCGCTCCGCAAGGTCTGCCGCCCCGTGGACGCCATCACTCCCCGCGTGCTCACCCTTCTGGACGATATGCTGGAGACCATGCGCGCCGCCAATGGCGTGGGGCTCGCCGCCCCTCAGGTGGGCATCCTCCGCCGCATCGTGGTCATTGAGGTAGAGCCCGGGGAGGTCATCGAGCTCATCAACCCCAAGATCATCGCTTACTCGGGCGAGCAGGACGGACAGGAGGGCTGTCTCTCGGTTCCCGGCCGCTGGGGCATGGTCAAGCGCCCCCTGCACGTCACGGTGCGCGCCCTGAACCGCAAGGGCGAGGAGTTTGAGATCACGGGTCACGAGCTTCTGGCCCGCTGCTTCTGCCACGAGCTGGATCATCTGGACGGCGGCCTGTATATCGACAAGGCCTACTCCATGGATGACGAGGACGAATAAGAACGAGGGAGGGAACTTCTTGCAAGAAGTTCCCTCCCTGACCCCACCTTCAAGAACCTTCAAATAAGGATATGTTGGAATCGGATATATGCTTATTTGAAAGCTTTTGAAACTTTGGTAAGCGGGCTCCTCACGGATATTCCCCGCGGAAAGGACTGTACTATGCGTATCGTATTCATGGGCACTCCCGATTTTGCCCTGTATTCCCTGAAGGCCCTCGTGGAATCCGGCGAGGAGGTAGTGGGCGTGGTCACTCAGCCCGACAAGCCCCGCGGACGGGGCTACGTGCTGACTCCTCCCCCCGTGAAGGTCTACGCCCTGGAGCAGAACATCCCCGTCTACCAGCCCCGGACCTTACGCGACGGGGCTTTTGACGAAACTCTCCGCGAGCTTGACCCCGAGCTGATCGTGGTGGTGGCTTACGGCAAGCTCCTGCCCCCGTCGGTGCTGGACTATCCCAAGCACGGCTGCATCAACGTCCACGGCTCCCTCCTCCCCGCTCTGCGGGGCGCGGCTCCCATGCAGAGAGCCATCATGGAGGGTCACTCCGTGACGGGTGTGACCACCATGTACATGGCCGAGGGCATGGACACGGGGGATATGCTACTGAAGTCCGAGGTGGCCATCGAGATGGACGACAACTTCGAGACGGTTCACGATAAGCTGGCGGTCTGCGGCGCAGAGACCCTGCTCCGCACCATTGAGGAATTGAAGAAGGGCACCCTGGCGGCCACTCCTCAGGATGGCAGCCTCGCCACCCACGCCGCCAAGATCGAGAAAGCCGACTGCCTCATCGACTTTACGGTGGATGCCCATACCGTCCACAACCGCATCCGCGGTCTGTCCCCCATGCCTCTGGCCTTCACCCACACCCCCGACGGCAAGCTTCTGAAAGTCCCCGCCGCCATCCGCGGGTGCGACCCCGAGGCGGGTTCTCTCGCCGCCCCGGGGACGGTTCTGTCTCTGGACAAGGGCATTGAGGTGGCCTGCGGTACAGGCTCGGTGATTTTCACCGCCGTCACCCCCGAGGGCAAGGGGCGCATGAACGCCGCTGATTACGTTCGGGGACGGAAGGTGAATGTGGGCGACCTGCTGAGCTGATCCTTTCACTTTACATTGAATCTATGATTTCGTGGTAAACTACCCACAAACGACCCAATGAAAGGAGTTTTCCATGTTTTTCGGTCTTTTCTGGGGTGACGCTACCATTCTGGTGCTCATCCCTGCCATGATATTCGCCTTCTGGGCGCAGATGAGAGTCAATTCTACCTTCAAAAAATACGCCAAGATCCCCAGCCGCAGAGGTCTGACGGGAGCCGAGGCCGCCCGTCGGGTGCTGGATGCCAACGGCCTGCGCCATATCACCATTGAGCGGGTTCACGGCCACCTCACCGACCATTTCGACCCCAAGGCGGGGGTCATCCGCCTGTCGGACGCCACCTACGCCTCCACAAGCGTCGCCGCCATCGGTGTAGCTGCCCACGAGGCGGGTCACGCGGTTCAGCACGCCGAGGGCTACCTGCCCATCAAGGTGCGCGCCGCCATCATTCCTCTGACCCGCTTCGGCTCGTTTCTGGCCATGCCTCTGTTCATTCTGGGCCTGCTCTTCTCGGGCGGCTCCTATCTGGGCTACGGCATCGGCACGGTCTTTATGGTCACGGGCATTCTGTTCTTCTCCTTCTCCACCCTGTTCCAGCTCGTGACCCTGCCCACCGAGTTCAACGCCTCGGCCAGAGCCATGGGAGCTCTGGAGGATGGGGGGATGCTGACCGACGACGAGCTCCCCGCCGCCAAGTCCACCCTCTCCGCCGCCGCCATGACCTACGTGGCCGCGCTGGCCTCCTCGCTGGCATCGCTGCTCAGACTGATCCTCATCTTTAACCGCAGACGCTAAAGGCAGATACGAAGATACAAGATACAAGATAGTCAGAAACCTGACGGCATCTTGCGGTTTATCTTGTATCTATTCCATAATCATTTCACAAGGAGTCTCATATGTACACTCCCTCCTCCCCCCGCGCCCTGGCTCTCTCCACCCTCCTTGCGGTGGAGAGGGGTCAATACGGCAACATCGCCGTGGACACCGCCCTCAAGCGCACCCCCCTGAGCGAGCCTGACCGCCATCTCTACACCGCGCTGGTCTACGGCGTTACCGAGCGTAAGACCACACTGGAGTTCCTTCTGGGTAAATTCTCCTCCCGCCCCCTGACCGAGCTGGACGATACCGTCCGCATGGCTCTCTGCATGGGGCTGTACCAGCTTATCTATCTGGATCGCGTCCCCGACCACGCCGCGCTGGACGAAACCGTGTCTCTGGTGTCCCGCAAGGTGTCGGGGTTCGTCAACGCCGTCCTGCGGTCCTACCTCCGTTTTGAGGCGGCTCTCCCCAAGGCTCCCGACGGCGGCCGCACCCCCCGCGAGAACAAGCTGACCACACCCGAGGAGTGGGTGTCCCGCTTTCCCGAGCTGGGCGAGGGGGAGCTCACCGCCCTGTCGGTGTGCTATGGCGTACCCGTGTCGCTGTGCGAAACCTTCGCGGCGGCTCTGGGGCGTGACCGCGCCGCCTCGGTTCTTCGGGGCTTCAGCGAAAAGCCCCCCATGACGGTGCGGGTCAACACGGTCAAAACCACTCCCGAGGCCCTCGCTGCCGAGTTGACCGCCGCAGGGCTGACGGTGCTTCCCCCCCTCTACGCCTCCACCGCCCTCCGTGTCCCCGAGGGGGCCATCACCGCCACCGAGGCGTTTCAGCGGGGTGATTTCTTTATACAAGACGAGGCCTCCCAGCTCTGCGTGGCGGCGCTGGACGCCCGCGCGGGGGACGTGGTGGTGGACACCTGCGCCTGCCCCGGCTCCAAGTCCTTTGGCATCGCCCTGACCATGGAGGACCGAGGGGAGGTACATAGCTTCGATCTCCACAAGAGTAAACTCTCCCTCATCGAGTCGGGAGCCGCGCGGCTGGGGCTGTCCATCGTCACCGCCGGCGAGCGGGATGCCCGCAATCCCGACCCCAACCTGCTGGGGAGATGCGACCGCGTGCTCTGCGACGTGCCCTGCTCGGGTCTGGGGGTCGTTGCCAAGAAGCCCGAGATCCGCCACAAGGATCTCACCGAATCCGCGCGGCTGCCCGCCATTCAGGCTGCCATTCTGGAGGCCTCCGCGGGGTATGTCAAGTCGGGCGGCGTGCTGGTGTACTCCACCTGTACCATCCTGCCCGCCGAGAACGGGGAGGTCGTGACCGCCTTTCTGGCGACACATCCCGAGTTTGAGCCCTTTGATTTCGCCTTCCCCGCCAAGGACGGGACGGTCCGCGATATAATCTCCGAGGGCGGTATGGTGACTCTGCTCCCCGACCGCAACCGCACCGACGGGTTCTTCATCGCGCGGTTGCGGAGAAAGTAAACGACAGATATTCCCCTGCTTTGCGAGGTTTTTGGTTGAAACGGTTGCGGAGCGGGGGATTTTGTGGTATAATGGGGGAAGAATGAAAATTGGGTTTAGCGGGCTGTTGGTTTGTGCTGACCCTTGGGTGTTGCCCTCTCACCCGCCTGCGGCGGGAGCTCCCCCAAAGGGGGATCCTTTCGTGCCATTTTTCAAGAGAAACCTTTTCCCGACAACCGTTTTCCAAAGGCTCCCCCTCTGGGGGAGCTCCCGCGAAGCGGGTGAGAGGGCTAACGAGAAAATTGCAGTGCCATTCCCGTCAAAGAATTCGACAGACCCAAATTTTTCCCCCACGAAAGGATTCAAGTCCGAG
>JAZNUO010000096.1:0-2658 GCA_045592305.1 Eubacteriales bacterium
TTGAAAGTTTTGGGAGATTCCAAAGGACCTTTTTTCAAAAAGGTCCTTTGGTGGGGTGCAGGGGTGGAACCCCTGCCCGATAAACCCCAATTTACAGATCCAACAACACTCCGCCACTGCACGGCAGGATTTTTTCGCGGCGCGCCGACGGGAGGTGAGGGAGATCTCTCCCGCACTTTACTTATTGTGAATATCGGAGCGGATGAACTTGATGGCGCGCTCCACCGCGTCCTTGGAGTTGTACCAGGGCTCGGCATCGTAGCGGTAGTCGAATTTCTTGCAGAACCAGCTCACGTCGTCGGTGAGGGTAGTCATGTAATCGCCCACTACCTTGCCCACCTCGGAGGAGAACTGCGCCAGCTTCTTCTTGTTCAGCCGCTTCTGACCGTACTCCAGGAGCTTTTTGTAGTGGGGAATGCAGAAGTAGGGCTGGGCGCGGAGCTTGGGCGCGAAATCCTCGTCGGCATCCCAGAGGTAGACCACGCATTCTGCCATGTGCTCGAAGTGGTACCGGATGCGCTTGCAGACGTAGCAGGACTGCTCCAGCTCGGCGATGCGCTTGACGGGCTTGCTACCCGGCGCTCCGAAGAGACCGCCGTCCTTGATGTCATCCTGTAATTCCTTCAGATGGCTCTCCAGGGTCAGAGCCATGCCCAGGCGGTTCTTGCGGACGAACATGAGATCGTAATGGAGGCGGCAGAAGCCCTGCTCGTTGGTCTTGATGCGCACGTCGGGCTCCATCATGGAGGCGCCGAGGATGAGCTCCAGCTCGTTCTCCTCCAGCTTGCGGTAGATGGCGCACATGGGACAGCCGCAGGCAGGCTCGTCACGGGAGGCCTCAAAGGCTTCGTTTACGGGTATGGTATAGATCTGCTCCATGTCAACCTCCGAATTTACAATTTGCTCTTGCATTTTGGCGCGGAATCATTTATAATTGTACCATAGAATCCCCGATATTGCAAGAGGTTGCGAAGAAAATTTACACCCGATCTCGCGCGATGCCAACCGTCCAAGGAGCGACGGGGGCGTCGCTCCCTACGGATCGGCCACGACTGCCAAAGGAGCCTGCCATGCCACAATTCACCCTCCCCGAATACGCTTCCCTCCTGACCCGCACCTTCACCCCCCGCTTCCCCCGCGACAACCGCCCCCGCGCGGTCAGCGACACCACCGACAAGGGGGAGGAGACTCTGGAATTCATCCTGCCTCACCCCGAGGACGGGCGTTTTTCGGTGTCCCTTACCGCCCACTCCCAAAAGGGGTTGGTTTCCTTTTGCGAGCTGCGCTTCGGGCAAGCCGAGGTAGCCTCCCGACTGGATCCCGAGGATGCCATGGCCGCCATGGAGGAGGTCATTTCCGACCGCATCGTGGCCATCGTGCGCTACAAGAACCGCGACGCTTACGACGACTGCCGCAAGATCTCCACCGCCCCCATGGAGTGGCTGTACCAGATGCCCGACGACGAGGAAGCCCTCTCCGCCATGCTGGAGAAGCTGAAAAAGCCCGCTTCCTTCATGGAGAAGATCGGCGGGAAATACGTGGGGGTGTTTGAGGTGTATCGCTGGGGTGGGAGTGAGGTCATTGAGAGGAAGTAAATACAGCGACCGCCGAGGGCTTGGGAGCTTTCGGCGGTCTCCTTTTGTGCAATTCCCCCATATATTTCTCTACAAAATATAAAGAATCCCCATTTTCCCATTTGACAATTCCCTTTTTTTGTGGTATAATATAAGTTGGATTATTATGGAACACTGTACCGTAAGCACCCCCGAGGAAAGGAGCCACCCACATGGTCAGAATCACCTCCGTCACCCCCCACAGCCGCGCTGAGCGTCACGGCATTGTCGCGGGGGACACCCTCATATCCATCAACGGCCGCGCCGTCACCGATGTGCTGGACTACCGCTTCTTCCTCACCGCCACCGAGGTCAGACTGGAGCTGACCCGCGGAGGCGTCCCCTTTGAGGTCATCATCCGCAAGCGGGAGTACGACGACATCGGTCTGGACTTCGAGACTCCCCTCATGGACAAGAAGCACTCCTGCGAGAACAAATGCATCTTCTGCTTCATCGACCAGCTCCCAAAGGGAATGCGGGAAACCCTCTATTTCAAGGACGACGACAGCCGTCTGTCCTTCCTCCACGGCAACTTCATCACCATGACCAACCTCCGCGACAAGGACATCGACCGCATCATTGAGATGCATATTTCTCCGGTCAATATCTCGGTGCATACCACCAACCCCGAGCTGCGGGTGAAGATGATGCACAACAAGCGGGCGGGTCTGGTGTTGGACTACCTCCCGAGACTGGCCGAGGCGGGCATCACCCTGTGCGGGCAGCTCGTCCTCTGCCGCGGCATCAACGACGGCCCCGAGCTGGAGCGCTCCATGCGGGACCTTTATGCCTTGGGCGATGCTATGGAGAGCGTGTCCATCGTCCCCGCGGGGCTGACCAAGTATCGGGACAAGCTCTACCCCCTGACCACCTACACCCCCGAGGAGGCCGCCGCGGTGATCCGCCAGGTGGAGGCCTTCGCGGAGAAGTGCCTTTCCGAGTGCGGCTCCAGAAAATTCTTCTGTGCCGACGAGCTGTACCTCAAGGCGGGGCTTCCCCTCCCCTCGGAGGACTACTACGAGGGCTATGCCCAGATCGAGAACGG
>JAZNUO010000097.1:0-8891 GCA_045592305.1 Eubacteriales bacterium
CTGAAATACGGCTGTAACCCCAACCAGAAGCCCTCTAAGATCTACATGCACGACGGGACCGAGCTGCCCATCGAGATCCTCTGCGGTCGCCCCGGCTACATCAACTTCCTCGATGCCTTCAATTCTTGGCAGCTTGTCAAGGAGCTGAAGGCCGCCCTGGGACTCCCCGCCGTGACCTCCTTCAAGCACGTCTCTCCCACCTCCGCCGCCGTGGGTATTCCCCTGTCCGAGACCCTGAAGAAGGCCTGCTTTGTGGATGACATCCCCGGTCTGGACGAGTCCCCTCTGGCCTGCGCCTACGCCCGCGCCCGCGGCACCGACAGAATGTGCTCCTTCGGTGACTGGGTCGCTCTCTCGGATGTCTGCGACGTGTCCACCGCCCTCATGATCAAGCGGGAGGTATCGGACGGCATCATCGCCCCCGGCTACGAGCCCGAGGCTCTGGAGATTCTGAAGTCCAAGCGCAAGGGGAACTACAATATCGTCAAGATCGACCCCGACTTCGTGCCCGATCCCGTGGAGCGCAAGCAGGTCTTTGGCATCACCTTCGAGCAGGGCAGAAACAACTTTGAGATCAACCGCGAGCTGCTCTCCAATGTCGTCACCGCCAACAAGGATATGCCCGAGTCGGCTATCCGCGATCTCATCGTGGCCCTCATCACCCTGAAGTACACCCAGTCCAATTCGGTCTGCTTCGCCGTGGACGGTCAGGCTATCGGCGTGGGCGCGGGTCAGCAGTCCCGTGTGCACTGCACCAGACTGGCGGGCGGCAAGGCCGACACCTGGTTCCTCCGCCAGCACGAGAAGGTGCTGAATCTGCCCTTCCTGCCCACCCTCGGCCGCCCCGACCGTGACAACGTCATTGACGGCTACATCAACCAGAACGAGGAGGACGTCACCGCCGACGGCAACTGGCAGAAGTATTTCACCACTCAGCCCGCGCCCTTCACCCGTGAGGAGCAGAGAGCCTACCTCGACACCATCGCCGGCGTGGCCCTGGGTTCGGATGCCTTCTTCCCCTTCAGCGACAACATCGAGCGCGCCAAGAAGAGCGGTGTCAAGTACATCGCCGAGCCCGGCGGCTCCATCCGTGACGATCTGGTCATTGAGTGCTGTGACAAGTACGGCATGGCCATGGCGTTTACGGGCATGAGGCTCTTCCACCATTAAGGAGTACGGAAGGGGAACTTTTTGAAAAAAGTTCCCCTTGACCCCTCAAAAACTTTTTATGCATTATTTATTTCCCCTTTTTGAAAGTTCTTGAAAGTCAAGAAAACTTCTTTCAAGAAGTTTTCTTGCGGGGTTTGGGGCAGAGCCCCAAATAAAGGAGAATAAGCTATGAACATTCTGGTTATTGGCAGCGGCGGACGCGAGCACGCCGTGATCAAGTCCATCAAGAAGAATCCCGCCGTGGAGACCATCTACTGCCTCCCCGGGAACGGCGGTATCGCCGCCGACGCGACCTGCATCAATATCGGCGCCAAGGACATTGACGGCATTGTCAAGTTCGCCTCCGAGAATTCCATTGACTACGCCGTGGTCACTCCCGACGATCCGCTGGTGCTGGGGTGCGTGGATGCCCTGACCGCCATCGGTATCCCCTGCTTCGGTCCCGACAAAAAGGCGGCCATCATCGAGGGCTCCAAGGCCTTCTCCAAGGATCTCATGAAGAAATACGGCATTCCCACCGCCGCCTATGAGATCTTCGACGATATGGACAAGGCCATCGCTTACCTCCGGGATAAGGATATGCCCATCGTCATCAAGGCCGACGGTCTGGCGCTGGGTAAGGGGGTCATTATCGCGGAGACTCTTGCCGAGGCCGAGGAGGCCGTCCGCTCCATGATGGCGGACAAGGTTTTTGGAGCCAGCGGAGACCACGTGGTCATCGAGGAATTCCTCACGGGACCCGAGGTGTCTGTGCTGGCCTTCACCGACGGCAAGACCCTTGTTCCCATGGTGTCCTCCATGGATCACAAGCGGGCACACGACAACGACGAGGGCCTGAACACGGGCGGTATGGGTACGGTTGCGCCCAACCCCTACTACACCGCCGACATCGCGGACGTTTGCATGGAGACCATCTTCCTGCCCACCATGCGCGCCATGAACGCCGAGGGGCGCACCTTCAAGGGCTGTCTCTATTTCGGTCTCATGCTCACCCCCAAGGGGCCCAAGGTCATTGAGTATAACTGCCGCTTCGGCGATCCCGAGACACAGGTGGTTCTGCCTCTCCTCAGGTCTGACCTTCTCACCGTCATGCAGGCGGTAACGAGCGAGACACTGGCTGACGTGGAGGTCAAGTTCGCCGAGGGTAAGTCGGCCTGCTGTGTCATCATGGCCTCCGCGGGCTACCCTCGGAGCTATGAGAAGGGCTTTGAAATCACCATCCCCGCCGAGGTGGCCGACAGTGTGTATGTGGCGGGTGCGGCTCTCAAGGACGGTAAGCTGGTGAATAGCGGCGGCCGCGTGCTGGGCGTGACTTCGGTGGCGGACACTCTCCCCGAGGCTATCGCCGCGTCCTATGCCAAGGTGGATACCATTCATTTTGAAAACGCGTTCTGCCGTAAGGATATCGGTCAGCGCGCCCTCAAGGCAATGAAGGAATAACGCCCTCTCACCCGCCTGTGGCGGGAGCTCCCCCATAGGGGGAGCCTTTGCCCACCAGCCTCTCCCTATGGGAGAGGTGTCACGGCCTGTTGCCGTGACGGAGAGGGAAAATTTCTTCCCCCCGAATCATGACGAAAGGAAACAGAAACTGTTATGGTTTATCGCATATTTGTTGAAAAGAAGCCCGCCCTTGCCCATGAGGCGAACGGTCTGCTCAGCGAGCTGAAGAACCTCGTCGGCATCACCGCCCTGCAATCGGTGCGGGTTCTCAACCGCTACGACGTGGAGAACATCGAGCCCGACCTGTTTGCCAAGGCTGTCCGCACCGTCTTTTCCGAACCCCAACTGGACACCGTCACCCACACCCTGACCTATGCCGAGGGCGCGACGGTCTTTGCCGTGGAGCCTCTGCCCGGTCAGTTCGACCAGAGAGCCGACTCCGCCGCCCAATGCATTCAGCTCCAGAGTCAGGGCGACCGCCCCACCGTCCGCTCCGCCAAGGTCTACGTGCTGGAGGGTGAGCTTTCCGAGGACGATCTGACCGCCATCAAGAAGTACGTCATCAACGCCGTGGAGAGCCGCGAGGCCTCCATGGACAAGCCCGAGACGCTGGCCATTGAGTACGCCATCCCCGAGACCGTCGCTACCGTGGAGGGTTTCATTTCCCTTGATACAGCAGGACTTTCCGCTCTGCTGGATTCCCTGGGCCTGGCCATGGATCTGGACGATCTGACTTTCCTCCAGACCTACTTCCGCGACGAGGAGAAGCGGGACCCCACCATCACCGAGATTCGCGTGGTGGACACCTACTGGTCGGATCACTGCCGTCATACCACCTTCTCCACCCACATCGACAACGTAACCATTGACGATCCCGCCGTGGCCGACGCCTACGAGCGCTATCTCGCCAATCGCGTCGAGGTCTACGGCGAGGAGAAGGCCGCGGGGCGTCCCCAGACCCTCATGGATATCGCCACCATCGGCGCGAAGGTGCTCAAAAAGAGAGGCCTGCTCCCCGAGCTGGACGAGTCCGAGGAGATCAACGCCTGCTCCATCCATGTCACCGCTGAAATCAATGGGGAGCCTCAGGATTGGCTTCTCATGTTCAAGAACGAGACCCACAACCACCCCACCGAAATTGAGCCCTGCGGCGGCGCGGCCACCTGTATCGGCGGCTGTATCCGCGATCCCCTGTCGGGTCGCGCCTGCGTCCAACAGGCCATGCGCGTGACGGGCGGCGGCGACCCCCGCAAGACCCTCGCCGAGACCCTGCCCGGTAAGCACCCCCAGCCCAACCTGGCGCAGACCCCCGCCGCAGGCTACTCCTCCTACGGCAACCAGATCGGTCTGGCAACGGGTCACGTGGCCGAGGTCTACCATGAGGGCTACGTGGCCAAGCGTCTGGAGTGCGGTGCCGTGGTGGCCGCCGCTCCCGCCTACAACGTCCGCCGCGAGTGCCCCGAGGCAGGGGACGTAGTCATTCTCTTGGGAGGACGAACCGGTCGGGACGGTATCGGCGGCGCGACGGGCTCCTCCAAGTCCCACAACATGAAGTCCCTGACCACCATGGCCTCCGAGGTGCAGAAGGGTAACGCCCCCGAGGAGCGCAAGATTCAGAGACTGTTCCGTAACCCCGCCGTTACCCGCCTCATCAAGCGTTGCAACGATTTCGGTGCGGGCGGTGTGTCGGTGGCTATCGGCGAGCTGGCTGACGGCTTGAAGATCGATCTGGATGCCGTGCGCAAGAAGTATGACGGATTGGACGGCACCGAGCTGGCCATCTCCGAGTCTCAGGAGCGCATGGCCGTTGTGGTCGCTCCCGAGGATGCCGACAAGTTCATTGAGTATGCTCAGTCCGAGAACCTCGAGGCCTACCGCGTGGCGGTTGTCACCGAGGAGGCTCGTATGGTCATGAGCTGGAGGGGGCAGACCATCGCCGACCTCTCCCGTGCATTCCTCAACACCAACGGCGCGGACAAGCACACCGAGGTGGAGGTCGCCGAGAAGGATCTTTCCGCATTCTCCAAGCCTCTCTACAAGGATCTCCGCGAAATGGCTTCCGACCTCAAGACCGCTTCCCGCCGTGGTCTCGTGGAGCGCTTCGCCGGCTCCATCGGCGCGGGCTCGGTGCTCATGCCCTTCGGCGGCAAGACCCAGAAGACCCCCGCTCAGGCCATGGCTGCCCTGCTTCCCACGTTGCCCGGTCAGTTCACCGAGCAGGCCAGCGTTATGGCATGGGGACTGGATCCCGACGCGATGTGCATCGATCCCTACAGCGGTGCGCACGCCGCCGTCTACAACTCCATGGCCAAGCTGGTGGCCGCGGGCGCGGACTACAAGCTGGCGTACCTGACTCTTCAGGAATTTTTCGAGAAGCTCAAGAACGAGCCTGCCCGCTGGGGCAAGCCCTTCGCCGCTCTGCTGGGCGCCATGGATGCCCAGATCGAGCTGGGTGCCGCCGCCATTGGCGGTAAGGACTCCATGTCGGGTACCTTCCTGGATAAGGACGTGCCTCCCACCCTCATTTCCTTCGCCATCGCCCCCGTCAAGGCAAACGAGGTGCTGACCCCCGAGTTCAAGGAGGCGGGTCATCCCGTCTACCTCTTCGCGCCCGTAGACGAGACCGCCGAGTCAGTCAAGGAGACCTGGGAGACCTTCCACACCCTCTGCGGGGAAGGGAAGGTTAAGGCCGCTTGGGCGGTGGAGAACGGGCTTTCCGAGGCCGTCATGAAGATGTCCTTCGGTAACGAGATCGGCTTCAAGGCACAAGCCAAGCTGAACGCGGGCGACTGGCATCTGCCCTTCTACGGCTTCATCGTGGCGGAGCTTTCCGAGGACGTGAAGGTGCGCGGCACTCTGAAGCTGGGTATGACCACCGCCGAGCCCGTCATTGATCTGGGCAGCGACAGGGCCACCGTCGCCGAGCTGCTGACCCTCAACGAGGCCACGCTGGAGGGTGTCTACCCCACCTCCGCCCCTGCCACGGGCGACCTTCCCGTGTTCGCCTACAACGGCGGCTCCACCGCGGCTCCCGCGGTGAAATGCGCCCGTCCCAAGGCACTCATCCCCGTGTTCCCCGGCACCAACTGCGAGTACGATTCCGCCAAGGCTCTGGAGCGGGCGGGGGCTGATCCCGAGATCGTGGTCATCCGCAATCTCACCGCCGACGACGTGGCCAAGAGCGTGGAGACTGTGGCCTCTAAGCTGGCAGAGTCCAACATGGTGTTCATCCCCGGCGGATTTTCGGGCGGCGACGAGCCCGACGGCTCCGCCAAGTTCATTACCGCCTTCTTCCGCAACCCCGCCATCAAGGCGCAGGTGCATGACCTTCTGGACAACCGCGACGGCCTCATGCTGGGTATCTGCAACGGCTTCCAGGCCCTCATCAAGCTGGGGCTCGTGCCCTTCGGCAAGATCATTGATACCGACGAGACCTGCCCCACCCTGACCTACAACATCATCGGCCGCCACCAGTCCAAGCTGGTGCGTACCCGTGTCTGCACGAGCAAGTCCCCTTGGCTGGCAGGCACGCAGGTAGGTGACATCTACACCGTACCGATCTCCCACGGCGAGGGTCGCTTCCTCTGCTCTGACGAATTGGTAAAGAAGCTTTCTGAGAACGGTCAGATCGCCACCCAGTACGTCGATCTCAGCGGTAATCCCTCCATGGACACCGCCTTCAACCCCAACGGCTCGGTCTGCGCCATTGAGGGCATCACCTCCCCCGACGGCCGTGTGCTGGGTAAGATGGGTCACTCCGAGCGTATCGGTAAGAACCTCTACCGCAACGTCATCGGCGAGTACGATATGAAGCTGTTTGAGTCGGCTGTGAAGTATTTCAAGGGGTAAGGAGTACGCAAGGAACCTTCTTGAAAGAAGGTTCCTTGACCTCCAAGAACTTTTAAAAAAAGTATTTGCGTGGGATATTTTAGGTATAGGGGAGAGTACCCCGTGCCAAAGCCCCACCGCAGGTGGCTCTTTGAAAAAAGTTCCTTTGGAATCTTCAAAAACTTTCAAAAAACATGACCGTAGGGCGGGGGCTTGCTCCCGCCGCATATCCGAAGATCCCAAGAAAACGGGAGGCTAAATGCCTTCCCTACACCAACCAAATATAAAAAGCAGACGATTGCATAATGCTTCAAATTTGGGTTTATCAGTGGGTTTCCTCGTGAGCCTTCCCTTGTGAGGGAAGGTGGCACGCCGAAGGCGTGACGGATGAGTAGCCGATAAATGGACATTTCCCGAAGGGAAATGATCCGTTTTCACCTACACAAAAGCTCTCACGACAATGCTTTTCCAATAACAGAGTATAATCTTTCTGTGTGACTACTCATCCACCGCTTCGCGGTCCCCCTTCCCTTTCAAGGGAAGGCTCACGAGAAAACCCAACTCCCCGCAAAACCCCAATTTGAACATTTCGCATTCAACAAAAATATGAAACGATAAAGGAGATCCCCCCATGGCCTATTTATCCGACATTGAGATCGCCCAGTCCACCCCCATGCAACCCATCACCGAGATCGCCAAGGTCGCCGGTGTGGACGACAAGTATATGGAGCAGTACGGTCGCTACAAGGCAAAGGTCGATTACGCGCTCCTGAAGGATTCCGACCGTAAGAACGGAAAACTCATCCTCGTCACCGCCATCACCCCCACCCCCGCGGGCGAGGGTAAGACTACCACCACCATCGGACTTTCCGACGGTCTGAAGCGCATCGGCAAGAACGTAGTGGTCGCCCTCCGCGAGCCCTCTCTGGGTCCCGTGTTCGGAGTCAAGGGCGGCGCGGCCGGCGGCGGCTACGCCCAAGTGGTGCCTATGGAGGACATCAACCTCCACTTCACGGGTGACTTCCACGCCATCGGCGCCGCCAATAACCTCTTGGCCGCCATGCTGGACAACCACATCTATCAGGGCAACGCGCTCAATATCGATCCTCGCCGCATCACATGGAAGCGTTGCGTGGACATGAACGACCGCCAGCTCCGCTTCGTCACCGACGGTCTGGGCGGACGTGTCAACGGCGTGCCACGTGAGGACGGCTACGACATCACCGTGGCCTCCGAGATCATGGCCGTTTTCTGCCTCGCCTCCTCCATCACCGATCTGAAGGCAAGACTCTCCCGCATCGTGGTGGGCTACACCTACGATGAAAAGCCCGTCACCGCAGGGGATCTGGGTGCCGTGGGTGCCATGGCCGCCCTCCTGAAGGACGCTCTGAAGCCCAACCTCGTCCAGACCCTGGAGGGTACTCCAGCCTTCGTTCACGGCGGTCCCTTCGCCAACATCGCCCACGGCTGTAATTCCGTCATCGCCACCAAGATGGCTATGAAGCTGGGTGACTACGCCGTCACCGAGGCGGGCTTTGGCGCGGATCTGGGGGCTGAGAAGTTCCTGGACATCAAGTGCCGTATGGCGGGGCTGCACCCCGATGCCGTGGTCATGGTCGCCACCGTCCGCGCCCTGAAGATGCACGGCGGTATGGCCAAGACCGAGCTGGGTAATGAGAACCTCGTAGCTCTTGAGGCGGGTATCCCCAACCTGCTCCGCCACGTGTCCAACATCAAGGACGTGTACAAGCTCCCCTGCGTGGTGGCCGTCAACCGTTTCCCCACCGACACCGACGCCGAGATCGAGCTGGTCATTGAGAAGTGCAAGGCTCTGGGTGTCAACGTGGTGCTGTCCACCGTCTGGGCCGAGGGCGGCAAGGGCGGTATGGCGCTGGCCGAGGAGGTGGTCCGCCTCTGCGAGCAGCCCAACGAGTTCTCCTTCAGCTACGAGCTGGAGGGCACCATCGAGGAGAAGATCGAGGCCATCGTCCGCCGTGTCTACCGCGGTGATGCCGTGAACTTCACCCCCGCCGCCAAGAAGGAGATCGCCAGACTCACCGCTCTGGGCTACGATAAGATCCCCGTCTGCATGGCCAAGACCCAGTACAGCTTCTCGGACGATATGACCAAGCTGGGCGCGCCCGAGGGCTTCACCGTCACCGTCCGCAACGTCAAGGTGTCCGCAGGCGCGGGCTTCATCGTGGCTCTGACGGGCGACATCATGACCATGCCGGGGCTTCCCAAGGCTCCCGCCGCGCTGAAGATCGACGTGGATGAGGATGGGCGTATTTCGGGTCTGTTCTGATATTTTGATTCGGTAATTTGCATAGGCACCGCTTGACATTGGGTTGGGCGGTGCTTTGTAGTATTTTCAAATTTGGGTTTATAGAAGGGTTTTGCCTATGTACTTTTCTTTCCGTGGCGAAAGAAAAGTACCAAAAGAATCGCCACGT
>JAZNUO010000098.1:0-3777 GCA_045592305.1 Eubacteriales bacterium
CCGAACTCCCTTCAAGAACCTTCAAAAAAATATTGATAAATAGACCTTTTTTGAAAGTTCTTGGGATTCTTAAACCCTTCTTTCAAGAAGGGTTTAAGTGGGGTGCAGGGGTGAAACCCCTGCCCGATAAACTGCAATTTATTATACCCCGAAAACCCTCTCCCGTACCACCCGCGCGCGCAAAATATCCCGCTCCGTATCATTTTTCGGCGGCGGCTCTGCCCCTAAGGTCAGGGTCGCGGGCATGGCCTCGGAGAGCAGGGCGGTGAGGGTCTCCACCTTGACGTCGGGCGTCACCCCCATGGCCGCCCCCAGACGCAGAAGCCCCAGAAGCTCGGGCAGCTCCGCCGCCGTGACCATGCGGGCGTGGCGCAAAACCCCCTCGGCGCGGAGAATGCGGTCGGTGAGCCGTTCCCGCTCCTCCCCCGATAGCCCCTCGCGAAGTCCGCGTTCCGCATCAATGACACTCCGCGCCGCCTCCTTCAGAGCGGTCAGGATCTCCTCCTCGCTCACACCCAGAGTCCCTCGGCCGCTCAAGCGGTAAAGCCACCCCGCCGCTCCTCCGTTGGCGGAACACCCCCGCAGGGAAATGCCCATCTGTCCCAGACGGTAGGAAAGAGCCTCAACCCGCCCCGTCCCCCCGAGCAGAGGAAGGGAGACCGTCACCGACCCCCGCATGGCGGTGCCCAGCTCCATGGGACAGGCGGTGAGATACCCCCACCGCTGGTCAAAGGCCAGTTCCAAAGCCCCATCCAGAAGGGCTTCCACCTTGGCGGCTCCATCGTAGGCATCCTGTAAGGAAAGTCCCGCCAGCAGACTCTGGACGCGGACGTGATCCTCCTCGCAGACCATGACCGCCAAATTGCAGGGATCGTTGAGAAACAGGGCGTGGGGGAGGCTTTCGGAGATGAAGCGAGGGCTGATGAAGCCCCTCTCCGCCAAGGAACCCGCCGCCCCGCGGGAGATCTCGGCGAAGTCGGTACGGACAAAGCCGTTTTTTTCCAGAACCGACCCCACCGCCTCTATGATCGCCCTCGCCCCCGTAGCGTCCAGACGGGCAGGGAAGGGATACCCCGCCAGATTCCGTGCCAGCCGCACCCGCGTACTGACCGCCACGTCCTGCTGATTTCCAGGAATGTGATACCACGACATAGTAAACCTCCTTTACAGAGCGGCTTCCAGACTGCGTATCTCGTCCCGCAGTCCCGCCGCCAATTCGTATTCCTCGGCCTCCACGGCCTTTTTCAGCTTCCCGCGCAGCTCCTCCAGCCGCAATAGCTTGTCCCGCCGCGCGCGATACCCCGCCGACAGCCGTCCGCGGTGCTCGCCCCGCCCGTGAATGGCACGGATAACCTCGGAGAGCTCCTCCGAAAAGGCGGCATAGCAGGCAGAGCACCCTACCTTGCCCACCGCCGCCAGCTCGGCGTACCCCGCCCCGCAGAGGGGACATTTTTTGACCGCTCCGCTCGGCGAGCCCGAGGAAACACCGTGGAAGGGCAGGGAAAGGAACCCCTCCTCTCCCCGAAAGAGAGGGGACGGCATCCCCGACAGAGGTACGCTCATATCCTCCAGCTCCCCCGCCTGCTCCAGCACCTCGGCGCACTCCCCGCAAAGCCGCAGAGCCTTGACCCGACCGCCTATGTTCTCACGGTAAAAAACAGTCGCCTTTTTCTTGTTACAACGCTGACATTGCATGACAGTAATCCTTTCTGATTGGTAAATTGGGGGTTATCGAAGAGATACAAGATACGCACCGAGCAAGCTCGGCCGATACAAGATAGAAAAACGAGCGATACCGTATGGTTTTTTGCATATCTTGTATCTCGTATCTTGCATCTTTGTATCTTACCGCCCAACCCCAATTCCCAAAACAAAAAAGAGCCCGAAGGCTCTCTTTTGGATGATTCAAAGCTGATACAGGTAATCCTCCACCCGCGGCTTGTTCGGCTCCTCTTCCTCGGTCGAGGCGGGCGGCGGCACCTCCTCGGCGGGGGTGCGGGTGAGGGTGAGGATGCCTATGAGGGAGCGGAGCAGGGTGAGGAGGGCGGGAATGACGGTGAGGAACACCGTGCGGATCACCTCCAACGTTTCAAGGCTTGTGCTTCGCAAAAACAGCTCCCAGACGATGCCCACCACAAGGGGGGTCAGGATGCTCGCGGCGGTCAGGACGGGGACGGCCCAGAAGGCCTTACTCACGCGGCAGTGGCGGGTCAGTCCCACGGTCAGGACGCAGAGAGCGACCACCGACAAAACGGTGAAGATCATGCCGAGCCAGCTATTCACCCTCGCCGTGAAGATGGCCATCTCCATATCCGCACCGCCGATGATGCCCATACCGGAGCTGTCCTTGTTCATTTGCGTGATGATCGCCACAACGTACACGACCCAATCGGACAGGTGGCGAAGGATGACCACACCCAGCACGCCCCGCCCGCCCCACAGGGCGGTCTTGCTCTCCCTCGCGCGAGACAGAACACCGCACAACGTCCAGATTCCCGGGAGCGCGGTCAGGGCGGAGAGGACAGACCGCCATACCTGTAGCCTTTGCAGACCGTTGAAACCGCCTATAAAGCCGCCCGCGTCATAGTGCAGCAAACGGAAATCGATCAGGATCGACTCCGCGCCGCACAGAACGCTCAAGCCCAGAGTCACCCAGCCCAAGAGGATGGTTCCCTTCCCGAACCGTCCCTTGGGGGGAGTCTCATCCAACCGTGTCGCGAGGGACAGGAGGGGGTAGCCGACCGTCACGGCCAGGGCGACGGGGAGGGTAGCGTGCAGGGGCGCCCACAGCATATATTCCAGCTTCTGATCGGCAGACAGATGCTCAAACGAGCGGTAGATGTCCCACTGCATCAAGAGGAGCCACAAAACCGAGATCAGCATAATCCCGCCTACGATGGCGGTACCGCAGAGGATGCGACGGGGGCGGACTCCCCCGACAGGGTACGTCAGACCGTCACGAGGTCTCATGCTCCACCCGTAGCCCACGAACACCGCGGCAAGGATAGCGAAGGAGATCAGAAAGTCCATTTGGTTCGAGGAGCTCCAGTAACGCAAAAGCTGGCTTCGGATATACCCCACGGGGGCGGCCAGCAAAACCGTTTTGCCCGCTACGATCCAAGCCGTCTGCGCCACGGCGGGCTTTCCCCGCAGGACGAGGCACAGTATACCGCAGATCAGCAGGGCGGCAAGCCCCACAACCGCCACCGCCAGCTCGGGGATCACGTTGGACGCGCCTGCGGTGAGCAGATAGAAGCGGAATTTGAACCCGTAGGTCAGAAAAACCTGTAAAAAGCCGTGGATCAGGGCGTACAGGATCGCCGCGATGATCCCGATACGGGACACCTTCGCCAGATAGCGGCGGTTCTCGTCAGAGTATGCCATAGGAGCCTCCTTGTTGAGGTAGTGGCCCCATTATAGCACAGATGGGTACGCCTGTCAATAGGGGTGGAATGTTCGGTCGGCGTTTGGGATAAACGGTGCTTCCCCGTTGAGGTCTTGCGCCGAAAAGGAAACTCTACGGATGGTGGGGTCTGCCTCGGTATGGTAGTGGTAGACCCCCGCGGCGGTGTCCATACAGCAGGTGTAGAGGGTGCGGTGGGGGTATCCGTCCTCGGTCAGAACTGCGCCCGCCATGGGGGAGACGGCGGCGAGGATGCGGAAGAAGGTGTCGGTGGGGGAGGCTTCGACGGCTTTGGCGATGTCGTCCCCGCCGGTCTGTGGAGAAAGCGTCCACGCTGTCACCCACCGCCGCAGGAGGGCGGCGCGGGTGAAGCG
>JAZNUO010000099.1:0-2011 GCA_045592305.1 Eubacteriales bacterium
TCGGCACTGCCGGCCACCACTCTTTAATGAAGGGCTTCGCCCTTCACCCGTTTTGTGACGGAGGGGGCGTGGGAAACACACCGATAAACTGCAATTTGAAACTCTCCCTCACCTGCGCTTTGCGGTAGGCTCATCATCGAAAAGCCTTATATTGCGCTCCATCACCGCCCGCCCCCGCCATGCGTAGGCTCTTTGGGAAAAGGACTGCTCGTCCATGGCATCCAGAGCCTCGGCATCCACTCGGATCAACCGATCCGCACGGAAGTAGGGAATGGGGGTATCCCGCACCGCCTCGATCACGGCGCGGTTATGGGGACAAGCCAACTGACAGGCATCGCACCCCCACACAAAACCGCCCTTCACAATGGCGGCGATTTCCTCGGGAGTCAATTCCCCCTTCTTCTGGGTCAGAGCCGACAGGCAGCCCCCTTGCACGCCCGCCCGACACCCCGCGGGACAGGCCTTGACGCAAAGCCCGCACCCCTCGCAGAGGGGCGGCTCGGCGGGAAACGCGGGAACAGCCTCCCCTGTCACGGTGGTATAGTCAGTGCTCGTCACCAGCTCCCCGATGAAAACGAAGCTCCCATACGCGGGGGTGAGAAGCAGACCGTTCAACCCCAATACCCCGAGCCCTGCCCGCGCCGCCGCATCCACCTCCATGATGGGGGAGTGATCGGCGAAAAGAGCAAAGGTATGCTCGGGATAGGCGTTCCGCAGGGCGGGAAGCACCGCCGCCTCCAGCTCCGTCATGTATCCGTGGTAATCACGGGGTACGGCGTACAGTGACAGATTTCGGTCGGGGTCCCCCACGTCAGCGGTCATGACGTAAGGCACCGCGAAGAGGATCGCCGTTCCCGTGGAAGGGATCCCCGCCCGCTCCAGAAGGTAGCTTTTAGCGGGCTTACAAACAGATAAAGGAATGGCGCACGCAGGCACGCCAAGCAGAGACCGTGCGGTATCAAGCATGGTGGGTGTCTTCATGATGCCATTCCTTTCTGTGTGTCGGTGCCTTACGCCTTGTCCACGGGGTACATGATCTTGAGCTGATTGATCTTGCTCTGGTAAGCCGCCTGTTGCTTCTCACGGGTCAACTGCTCGTAGAGCTGGGCGCGGACGTCGTTGTAGGACAGAGCCTGAGCCTCGTTTTTCTTGTTCAGGCGGATGAGGTGGTAGCCGAACTGGGTCTTGACGGGACCTCTGACCTCGCCCTCGGCCATCTCGAAGCAAGCGGCGTCGAACTCGGGCACCATCTGACCGCGGCCGAAGTCGCCGAGATTACCGCCCTGCTGGGAGGAAGGACAGGAGCTGTGCTGGCGGGCGGCATCCTCGAAGCTGACCTCACCGGCATTGATAGCGGTCAGGATCTCATTTGCCTTATCCTCGGAATCCACAAGAATGTGGGAAGCGTTGACGGTCTCCTCGTCCATCATCTCAGCCTTGTGAGCGTCGTAGTAGCCGCGTACCTCCTCCTCGGTGAGGCGAACCGACTCCACGCACTTGCCGATAGCATACTCCATGAGAAGCTGCTCCTTGACGGCGGCGAGCTGATCCTTGAAGGCCTGCTCACGCTCGTAGAGATTGCGCTGAGCGTCCAGGAGGAACAGACGCTGGGCGATGAGCTGCTCCAGAACCGCGGCGCGACCCTGAGGGTTGTTGTAGGCCTGACCGTTACGTCCCATAGCCATAAT
The DNA here is from genome assembly GCA_045592305.1 of Eubacteriales bacterium. Lineage (GTDB taxonomy): Bacteria > Bacillota > Clostridia > Oscillospirales > CAG-272 > CAMEON01. The sequence goes on from JAZNUO010000099.1 coordinate 1,689, forward strand.
GAAGCGATCCACGTCCTCGGCGGTGATGGGCTTGCCGGCTACGGAAGCCAGAACAGGGGAGGCGGGCTGGGTATTGTTCCCAAAGGAATTGGGGGTAAGAATTTCTGCCATGATAGGGGTAACTCCTTAGTTATAGTAATATACATTAAGTATACCATATTTGAAGAAAAAAAGCAATAGAGATAGGGAAATTTGTTGAGGAATATGATTTCAAATTTGGGTTTGTCGGTGAGTTTATCCGTCCTCCCGCCTCTCCGGAGGGGTTCCCAGGGGGCGAAGCCCCCGGGGGTAAAAAGGAGTTTAGGGGGGCGGTGTCGGAGGGG
>JAZNUO010000100.1:0-6457 GCA_045592305.1 Eubacteriales bacterium
GTAGACCTTGATGCGCCCTGCGCGGATGGTGACGCCGTCCACCTTGTAGTCGGGATCGGTGCAGGCCAGTGCGTCCCCCATGCGATCGTACACGGCGGCGTACAGGGGCTCGCCTGTGGTCTTGACTACGGTCAGGGTGGCGGTGGTCTCGGTGACGGCGGTCAGGGTGATCGTACTGCCCGCCAGCTCGACGGGTACCCCTATGGGGAGGATCTTGTCGGCCGAGGGCTTATGGGCGATCTCGGCATCCCCGATCTCGTCCTTCTCCTTGTTCCAGTCGGGACCGCGCAGGACGAGGTCGGTGTTGATGACCGAACGCAGATGGGGGAAGGACACCGCCAGAGCCGCTGTGAGGCAGGCCGCTACCCCCCAGGGAAGGAGTCGTCTGATCTTTTTTCGGTTTCCGTGGGCGGCAAGGATGAGAACGTCATCCACATAGCCAAGCCCCCTTGCCAGAGTCTCGGCGTTGGGCTCCCACGTTGTCCCCGCCTCCTGCTCCAACACCTTCCGCAGCTTGCCGCGGATCCTTCCCAAGCGGGACTTGACGCGGTTCTCGCCCAACCCAAAGCGACGGGCGATCTCACTCAGGGACTCGGCGTAGAAGTAGCGGCAAAGGAAGATGTCTCTTGCCTCGCCCCCCTGCTTGCGGAGAAAGCGGGACAGACACTCTCCCGCGCGTAAACCCTCGGCCTCGGGGTCAAAGCCCCCCGAAAAGCGGCTCGCCGAGGAGGGACGGCACTCCCCCAGCTCGTCGAGAACGGTGGCGAACAGATGGTAGCCCCGCTTGACCGCCTGACTGCCGAGGTAGCCCTCCATGGCCGCGCTTCTGGTGAGCTTCAGCATATAAATATCCAAATGAACGGGACGGGCGGGGGGGATGGAATCCCAAGCTTTTTCCAGAGCCGCCGACAGACAGGACTCCGCCTCCTGCTCCCCCGCCAGAATATTCATGGCGATGCGGCGGCAGGGGTAGCCGTAGCGGGAGCGGCTTTCCTCGACGGCTCTCGGGTCTTTTTTCAGGTATAGCTCCAGTATCTCGCTGTGTTCCATGAAAGACTCCTTCGGAATGGTTTCGCGGATGATCCGCTTGCCTCTCCATTGTACCACAAAACCGTGAAGAATGCAAGCCCCTTTTCACGCGCTCCGCTAAACTGTTTCGGCTTTGGGGCTAAACCGTTTTGGGAGAGAGCGATCAATGACGGGGGGCAAATTTGGGTTTAGCGAAGAGATACAAGATACGCGAGCAAGCTCAGCCGATACAAGATACAAGATAGAAAAACGAGCGATACCGTATGGTTTTTTGCATATCTTGTATCTCGTATTATGTATCTTTGTATCTTACCGGTAAACCCCAATTTCAAAAAACAAACAACTTTTCTCAATCTTCCCCAAAGAACTTGACAAAAGTTGCATAAGCGTGTATAATGGTATGCAACATATCATTCATCCCCCCTCTCCTGTGAGGGCTACAAGGAGGATCAGTCCTATGGATTCCACAAAGCTCGCGAGCCTTAAGCACGAGGCCGCCATGATCCGTCTGGGTATTCTGGACGGTGTTCACGCCGCCGCCTCGGGTCATCCCGGCGGTTCTATGTCCATCGCCGATATTTTATCCTACCTTTATTTCGCCGAAATGAAGGTGGATTCCGCTAATCCCAAGTGGGCGGAGCGCGACCGCTTCGTCCTGTCCAAGGGACACGCCGCTCCCGCTCTGTACGCCGCTCTGGCGCGCAAGGGCTTCTTCCCCTTTGAGGAGCTCACCACCCTCCGCCGCGTGGATTCCGTCCTTCAGGGGCACCCCGACATGAAGCATATCCCCGGCGTGGATATGTCCACGGGCTCTCTGGGTCAGGGGATCTCCGCCGCCGTGGGTATGGCTCTGGCCGCCAAGGTGGACGGGAAGGACTACCGCACCTACACCATCGTGGGCGACGGCGAGAGCGAAGAGGGACAGGTCTGGGAGGCTCTCATGTTCGCCGCCCGCTATGCTCTGGACAACCTCTGCGTGATCTTTGACTACAACGGTCTCCAGATCGACGGCCCCATCGCCGATATCGTCAACCCCGCCCCCTATGAGGGTAAGCTCGCCGCCTTCGGCTTCCACGTCATCACCATCGACGCTCACGACTTCGATCAGATCGAGACCGCCTTCGCGGAGGCCGGGACCGTCAAGGGCAAGCCCACCGCGATCATCGCCAACTCGGTCAAGGGTAAGGGCGTTTCCTTCATGGAAGGTCAAGTCAAGTGGCACGGCTCGGCACCCAACGACGCGCAGTATGAGCAGGCCGTCGCCGAGATCAAGGCGCAGATGTAAGGAGGATCAGATTATGGATTGCAAGATCGGAGATAAGATCGCTACCCGCGAAACCTACGGTAAAACCCTTGCGGAGCTGGGAGCCGACCACGATTTCGTGGTACTGGACGCTGACCTGGCTGAGGCCACCAAGACCCGCTATTTCGCCAAGGCCTATCCCGACCGCTTCTTTGACTGCGGCATCGCAGAGGGAAACATGGTGGGCATCGCCGCGGGACTGGCCGCTGCGGGTAAGACCGCCGTCGCCTCCTCCTTTGCCATGTTCGCCGCGGGACGCGCCTTTGAGCAGATCCGCAACAGCGTGGCCTACCCCCACCTCAACGTCAAGATCTGCGCCACCCACGCGGGCATTACCGTGGGCGAGGACGGCGCGACTCACCAGTGCCTGGAGGACCTCGCTCTCATGCGCTCCATCCCGGGCATGACGGTCATCAACCCCTCGGACGCGGTGGAGGCCGCCGCCGCCCTGAAGTACGCCATCGAGACCGACGGCCCCTTCTACATCCGCTTCGGTCGCTACGCGGTTCCCGTGATTCACGATCCCGCCACGTATCACTTTGAGCCCGGCAAGGGCGAGACCCTGATGGATGGCTCGGATGTGACCATCGTGACCACCGGTATGATGGCGGAAACCGCCATCCAGTCCGCCGCCGTGCTGCACGTTCGCGGGCTTTCCACCCGTATCATCAACATCCACACGATCAAGCCTCTGGACCGCGCCATCATCAGGAAGGCCGCCGCCGAGACGGGGGCTATCGTGGTGCTGGAGGAGCACAATATCATTGGCGGACTGGGCTCTGCCGTGGCCGAGTGCGTGTCCGAGACCTGTCCCTGCCCCGTCCTTCGCGTGGGCGTGCAGGATACCTTCGGTCGCTCGGGTAAGGTGCCTCCTCTGCTGGAGCTGTACGGGCTCAATACCGAGACCGTCGTCACCAAGATCGAGGCGGCTCTCCGCCTGAAGCAGGCCATGAAGGGCTGATATATCCCAAGAACCTCACCGAAGCGTGAGGTTCTTGCTCTGTACGGACGGCGAGGCTCTTGCCCCGAACAGAGATCCCCCTTGACAAATCCTCCCATTCGTGCTACAATAATAGTCCCGAAACGGGATCAAGCCGCAAGTATGACCGCGGCGTGAGGAAAGGTGCCCTATGAATATTATGATCGTGGGTTGCGGCAAGGTCGGACAGACGCTGGCGCAGCAGTTAAACGAAGAAGGGAATAACATCACTGTCATTGACACCGATGCCGATCTGGTATCGGGCCTGGCCGCAAGGCTGGATGTGATGGGCTACGTCGGCAACGGAGCCACCCATACCGTCCAACAGGAGGCGGGCATCGACAAGACCGACCTGCTCATCGCCGTGACGGGCTCGGACGAGCTGAACCTGCTCTGCTGCCTCATCGCTAAGAAGGCAAGCAACTGCCGAACCATCGCGCGGGTCAAAAACCCCGCCTACAGCACCGAGACCGCCTACCTTAAGGACGAGCTGGGGCTGGCTATGGTCATCAATCCCGAGCACGCCGCCGCCGCCGAGATCGCGCGGGTGCTCCGTTTCCCCTCGGCCATCAAGATCGACACCTTCGCCCACGGCAGGGTGGAGCTTTTCAAGTACAAGATCCCCGAGGGCAGCGTCCTTTCGGGTATGGCGGTCAAGGACGTGGTCTCCAAGCTGGGGTGCGACGTGCTGGTCTGTACCGTGGAGCGGGAGGATGAGTCCTACATCGCCAACGGTAATTTCGTCTTTGCCGAAAAGGACGTGATATCGGTCATCGCCTCCCCGAAAAACGCCTTGGAATTCTTCAAGGCCATGGGCTACAAGAATCGCGCCGTGCGGGACGTCATGGTCATCGGCGGCGGGGAAACCGCCCAGTACCTCTGCCGCATCCTCCACCGCACGGGAATCTCGGTGAAGATCATCGAGAAGGATCCCGCCGTGTGCCGTGACCTTTGCGTGCGCTTCCCCGACGTCAGCATCATCCACGGCGACGGCTCGGATCAGGCGCTCCTGCTGGAGGAAGGGATCCGTACCGCCTCGGCCTTCGTGGCGCTGACGGGTCTGGACGAGGAGAATATCTTCCTGTCCCTGTTCGCCAAATCCGCGGGACACGCCAAGGTGGTCACGAAGATCAACCGCATCGCCTTTGACGACGTCATCAAGCATCTGGATCTGGACTCCACCATCTACCCCAAAAACATCACCGCCGACCTCATCCTCCGCTACGTCCGCGCCATGAAGAACTCCGAGGGCAGCAGCATGGAGACCTTGTACAGCATCGTGCCCGGGCAGGTGGAGGCCGCCGAGTATACCGTAGGCGACGGCTCCCCCGTGACGGGAATTCCCCTTATGAAAATGCAGAAGAAGTCGGATATCCTGATCGCCGCCATCATTCGGGACGGTCAGGTGCGTATTCCCCGCGGCAGCGATGCCATTCTGGCAGGCGACCGCGTGGTGGTGGTGACTCGCGCCAAGTTCATCGACGATGTCGCGGACATTCTTTTGTGAGGAGTCGGCCATGAACCATAAAATGATCCGCAATATTCTGGGCTGGCTGCTCATCTTTGAGTGCGGCTTCATGCTGGTGCCCGCCGTGACCGCGCTGGTCTACCGCGAGAGGGAGGTGTGGTCGTTCCTCATCGCCATGCTCCTCTGCGGCACCATCGGCGTGCTCTGCGTCTGGGACAGACCCAAGGATTCGGTTCTCTATGCCCGCGACGGCTTCGTCATTGTCTCCCTGTCCTGGATCGTCCTGTCCCTGTTCGGAGCGATCCCCTTCTTCATCTCGGGCGCGATCCCGAATTACGTGGATGCCGTGTTCGAGACGGTCTCGGGCTTTACCACCACGGGCGCGTCCATCCTCACCGAGGTGGAGTCCCTGCCTCGCTGTATGCTCATGTGGCGCAGCTTCACCCACTGGGTGGGCGGCATGGGCGTGCTGGTTTTCATCATGGCCTTTATCCCCCTGTCGGGCGGGCAGAATATGCACATCATGAAGGCGGAAAGCCCCGGCCCCTCGGTCTCCAAGCTGGTGCCCCGCGTGAAAACCACCGCCTTGATTTTGTATTCCATCTATCTGGTACTCACACTGATCCAGTTCATCCTCCTGCTCTGCGGGGGATTGAATGTTTTTGAGGCTTTGTGTACCGCCTTCGGCACGGCGGGCACAGGAGGATTTGGGGTATTGAACGATAGTATGGCGAGCTACTCACCCTATATCCAGTGGGTTGTCACGGTGTTCATGCTCCTGTTCTCGGTGAACTTTACTTGTTACTATCTGTTCCTTCTCGGACGGTTCAAGGAGGCCTTCAACGGTGAGCTTCGCCGCTTTATTCTCATTGTCGGTGCCGTGATCCTGGTCATCACGCTCAACGTTCGCGGTCTGTTCGATACCTTGGGAGACGCTTTGCGCCACGTGGCCTTCACGGTGGCGTCTCTCATCTCCACAACGGGCTTTGCCACCGAGAATTTCGACGCCTGGCCCGAGCTCTCCCGCGCGCTGCTTGTGCTGATTATGTTCATCGGTGCCTGCGCGGGCTCCACGGGCGGCGGTCTGAAGGTCTCCCGCCTTATGATCCTGTTCCGCGGTGCCTTCAACGAGATCGGTACCCTGATCCATCCCCGTCGCGTCAAGCGAGTGACCATCGACGACCGTCCCGTGGAGCCCGAGGTGGTGCGCGCCACCAACGTCTACGTGATGTGGTACGTTCTGCTTTTTACGGTCTCGGTGATCCTCATCTCCTTTGACGATCACGATCTCGTGACCAACTTCACGGCGGTGGCGGCGACCATCAACAACATTGGTCCGGGCTTGGGTCTCGTAGGTCCCGCGGGCAATTTCGCTTTCTTTTCCATTCCCTCCAAGCTGGTTCTGATCTTCGATATGCTGGCGGGGAGACTGGAGCTCTTCCCCATGCTGGTGCTCTTTGCCCCCGCGACCTGGAAAAAGTAATATGTTCAGGATCCCCTGTCTGTGTTGGCAGGGGGTCTTTTTGTGTTGGGAGGGATTCAAATTTGGGTTTATAGAAGGGTTTTGCCTATGTACTTTTCTTTCCGTGGCGAAAGAAAAGTACCAAAAGAATCGCCACTTAAGGGAGTCACCCACGGTGCCTCCCTTAAGAAACCCACCACCTGATCTGCGCGACTC
>JAZNUO010000101.1:0-4687 GCA_045592305.1 Eubacteriales bacterium
GGTTGTATTCATAGAGAAGGCAGGAAAACGGAATAAACACAAAAATCAGAAACGAGGCGGAGCTTGAGGGCTCCGCCCTATTTCTGATAAGGAAGTCGGAGGCCAAGCGGTCTTAGGAAGACAACTCCATGGAACAACTCCTTGGCTCACAGAACGACATGGCTACGATCCGACTTGGTTGTATTCATAGAGAAGGCAGGAAAACGGAATAAACACAAAAATCAGAAACGAGGCGGAGCTTGAGGGCTCCGCCCTATTTCTGATAAGGAATCTGAAAATTAGCCGAAGTTGGTGTTCAGCAGCTTGATGCCGTCGATCTGGATATCGAAGTAGGGAGCGGAGCGGTGCTTGGACTCGAAGAACACGCCGTTCTCGATAGCCTCGGTATCCTTCTCGAAGGCAGCATCGGTGTTAACATCAGCCTTGTAGGAGGTCAGAGCGGAGCCGCCGACGGTGAAGTTAGCGGTGTTGAAGACGTGGCGGGTGCCGTTCTTCAGCTCCTCGGTGATATTGGCGATGGCCTCGACGGTGCCGGGGGCGGCAACCTTGGTGTTGACCTCGGTCAGGACCACGGAGCCGGTAGCGATGGTGCCGGTCCAGTCGGTGTCGATGGGCTTACCGTTCATGTTCTGCTCGCAGATGTACTGGAAGTAGGGAGCCCAGTTGATGCGGGAGGAAACGATGAAGGTGTTGGGGCAGTGCTCCTGGGTGGAGCCGTTATAGGAAACGTTGGGAACACCCTTGTCCTCGCAAGCGGAGGGAGCGCCCATGGAGTCGGCGTGCTGGGAGATCAGGACGCAGCCGCCATTGATGAGAGCGTTGGCGGTAGCGCGCTCGGCGTTCTCGTCGTACCAGCTACCGGTGAACTGAACGTCCATGGTCACGGAAGGGCAGACCGACTTAGCGCCCAGATAGAAGGAGGTGTAGCCCGAGATAACCTCGGCGTAGGTGAATGCGCCGACGTAGCCCATCTTGGCCTGCTCGGCGGTGATCTCACCGGCCTCGATCATAGCGTTGAGCTTCATACCTGCGGCAACGCCGGCGAGGTAACGGCCCTCATAAATGGAAGCGAAAGCGTTATGGAAGTTGGGGAGCTTCTCGGTGTGAGCCATGGTGCCGGTTGCGTGGCAGAACTCCACCTCGGGCTTCTCCTTGGCGGCGGCGAGAATGTGGGTCTCGTGACCGAAGCTGTTGGCGAAGATCACGTCGCAGCCCTCATCGACCAGATCGAGAGCGGCCTCGTAGCAGGCATTGGACTCGGGGATGTTGCGCTTGATGATGACCTGATCGTCACGGAGACCGAGAGCCTTCTGGGCTTCCTTGACACCGTTGATGAAGTTGAGGTCATAGGTGGAGTCCTCATCGTGGAGGCAGATCACACCCAGCTTGAAGTCGTCGGAGCCGGCCTTATCGCAAGAACCGAACAGAACGGCGCAGGACAGGAGCATAGCGGCGATGAGCGCGAGAGACAGGAACTTCTTCATTTCTTTTCTCCTTCGTTTTTGTTTATTGGGGATCTATGCAAAGCCTTTCGGCTCAACATCTTGTGGGAGATAAGCGAGAATCCAATATATATTGTATCACGAATGCCGTTTCTTTGCAAGTGTCAAAAATCACAATATGTTCACACAACCGACAAAATTATTTTGCATTTTGCATAAGGGACCGAGACGCGGCATCAATCGCAGAATTCGATGCCGTCCGCGACACTCATGGATTTGATGCGGGCAAGGGACTCCACCCGCACGCCGCGGCGGCGGATCTCGGCTCCGCCTCCCTGATAAGTCTTTTCCACAAATACCCCCGCGCCCACGATGGTGGCTCCCGCCTGCTCGCAGAGGTCGATCAGAGCGTGGAGGGCCTGCCCTCGCGCCAGAAAGTCATCGATCAGAAGGACGCGATCCTCCGAGGAGAGCATGATCCTGGGAATGACGGCGGTATGGTCGGTGCCGTGGGTGAAGGAATGGACCGAGGAGGCGTAGACCTCCCCCGTCATGTTGTTGCTCTTGGACTTTTTGGCAAAGACCACGGGCACGTCAAAGGGCAGGGCGCAGAGGCAGGCCAGGCCAATGCCCGAGGCCTCGATGGTGAGGATCTTGGTGACGTTCTCGTCCTTGAACAGACGGTAGAACTCCTCGCCGAGCCGGCGGATGAAGCGGGTGTCGAGCTGTTGGTTCAGGAAGGTACCGACCTTGAGCACATCTCCGTCCTCCACGATACCGTCCTTGCGGATACGATCTTCCATCAGTTTCATTGGTTCTTCCCTGCCTTTCGGTCATTTGTACGGGGGGTGCCCGTCGGAATTGGAATAATAGCTTCATTATACACGATTTCCCCCGAAAAAGCAAGAGGAAATTATACCGACCCAAAGAAAAATTACGTCTGATCCGCAGATGCTCCTTGGTAACTATGCAGCCGACCTTCAAATTTGGGTTTATCGAAGAGATACAAAGATACGGAGATACGAGATACAAGATATAGAAACGGAAGTCGCCGTAAGGTTTTTTCATATCTTGTATCTTATATCTTGTATCTTTGTATCTCACCGTTAAACCTCAATTTTACATATCAACTGAAGAGTTACAAACACTTTTGGTCTTGACTTTTCCTTTGATTTGTGCTATACTGAACGCATGGAATACGGTTTCCGTATCATTGAAAAAAGAAAGAGGAACGCCATGTCTACCCAAGCTGATAATCCCGGTAAGGTCAAATTCTCCTACAAGAAATACTACTCCTTCCGCAACCGCATCAACACCACCTTCGGCGGTCGATTCCACGCGGATATGTGTATCGACAACGTGACCCGCGCCCTGTTCTACGGCGACACCCAGCCCGCTCTGGTCGTCTCGGTCTCCCCCCTGACGGTAGCCGCCTATTCCGACGAGATCGACGGCGTGCTGATGCTCCGCTTCCCCGATGACTTCGCGGAAAAGTACGGTCTGTACCCCGGTATGCGCCTCACCACCTCCAACGTGTACTTCCGCCGGGAGCAGTTTCCCGACGACATCGTGATCGGTGAGCGTTTCTGCCGCCGCTACAACGATTTTCTCCCCATCGTCCAGCTTTTCATCGGCAAGGGTGACGAGAAGATCAAGGCCAAGACCTCCCTGTTCGGCGAGGACGTCTGGAGCCGTGTCAGCGAGAAGGCCGCCCAATACGCGGACGAGCGTCCCGACACGTACCGCGACGGATTCTTCTATTTCAAGAAGTGATCCCGTAAATATGAAAGCCCCGACAGGTTTTGGTCTGTCGGGGCTTTGATTATGATTCGGTGTAGAGGCAGTCGTGCTGCCAATGCTTGGGGTTTTCCGTGCGGTAATCTCGTCCGCCTTCTTTCGGGAAGCGGACTATTCCGTCAATCCATGGTCTCCGCCAGATACCGCGCCACGTGTACGCCCGAGGCCGAGGCGTGGGACAGGGAATGGGTCACGCCGGAGCAGTCGCCGATGACAAACAGACCCTTATGGCAGGTCTCAAGATTCTCGTCGATATTGACCTCCATGTTGTAGAACTTGACCTCCACGCCGTAGAGGAGGGTATCGTCGTTGGCAGTGCCCGGGGCGATCTTGTCCAGGGCGTAGATCATCTCAATGATACCGTCCAGAATGCGCTTGGGCATGACCAGAGACAGGTCGCCGGGAGTGGCGCCCAAGGTGGGCTCGATGAAGGCCTCGTCGATGCGGGACTGGGTGGAGCGCTGACCGCGGATGAGGTCGCCGAAGCGCTGCACCATAACGCCGCCGCCCAGCATATTGGACAGGCGGGCGATGCTCTCGCCGTAGCCGTTGCTGTCCTTGAAGGGCTCGGAGAAGTGCTTGGAGACCAAGAGGGCGAAGTTGGTGTTGCCCGTGTGCTTCTCGGGGTCCTCGTAGCGATGTCCGTTGACCGTGACGATGCCGTTGGTGTTCTCGTTGACCACCACGCCGTGGGGGTTCATGCAGAAGGTGCGGACAAGGTCCTGGAACTTCTCGGTGCGGTAGATGATCTTGGACTCGTACAGCTCGTCGGTGAGGTGGGAGAATACCTCGGCGGGGAGCTCCACGCGGACACCGATGTCCACGCGGTTGGATTTCGTGGGAATCTTGAGATCGCGGCAAACGCTCTCCATCCATTTACTGCCGCTCCGCCCTGCCGAAATGACGCAACGGTCGCAGGTGTACTCGGTACCGCCGCTGACCACTGTGTAGCCGTCCTCGGTCTTTCTGACCGTCTCCACGGGCGCGCGGAAGTGAAACTCCACCTTCTCCTTCAGCTCGTTGTAGAGGTTCTCCAACACCACGTAGTTGATGTCGGTGCCGAGATGGCGCACCGAGGCGTCCAGCAGGTGAAGTCCGTTCTGCACGCAGAGCTTCTTGATGTCGGAATTGGCGGTGGAATACAGATGGGTTCCCTCGCCGCCGTAGGACAGGTTGATCTTGTCCACGTACTCCATGAGCTCGGTGGCCTTGGCCTTGCCGATGTACTCGTGGAGGGTGCCGCCGAAGTGGTTGGTGATGTTGTACTTCCCGTCCGAGAAGGCTCCCGCCCCCCCGAAGCCGTTCATGATGGCGCAGGGCTTACAGCCGAGACAGGACTTGACCTTCACGCCGTCAATGGGACATTTGCGCTTCTCCAGAGGATTGCCGGACTCGAACACGGCGATCTTGAGGTTATTTTTCAGGCGGGACAGTTCAAAGGCGGTGAA
>JAZNUO010000102.1:0-4291 GCA_045592305.1 Eubacteriales bacterium
GACATCATACACCGCCCTCATCACCGCTCTCCCACTCGCGCGCACATGTCCAACTATGACCGCGCCGCCCAGTTCTCCCCCTTCGCCGCCCTCACGGGCTACGATGCCGCCGTGGCCGAGACCGCCAGGCTCACCGATAGCAGGGTGGAGCTGACCGAGGACAAAAAGCAGCTTTTGGATGAAAAGCTCCATCTGCTACTGGATATGTCCGACCATCCTCCAACCGTCCGCATCACCCGGTTCGTCCCAGACGGGCGTAAAGCGGGGGGGGCATACGAGACAGTCACCTGCCAAGTCGCCTCCGTGGATACCTACGAGAATTGCGTGGTACTGACAGACAAAAGACGCATATCCATACAGGATATATCGGATATTGAAATATAAGGCTATGGCTGTGTGGTTGCATAGAGCGTCAAATTGCAGTTTTACTGCGAGATACAAGTTACAAGATACAAAGATACAAGATATGAAAAACGTTACAGCGTAATCCGTTCTATATCTTGTATCTTGTATCGGCCGAGCTTGCTCGGCGCGTATCTTGTATCTCTTCGATAAACCCAAATTTGAACCATAAGCGATCACCCGAAAAGCCCTCAAAAAAAAGGAGACACCACCATGCACATCTACGACACCCTCATCATCGGCGGAGGTCCCGCCGGATATACCGCCGCCCTGTACGCCGCTCGCGCGGGATTGGATACCGCCGTTATCGAGAGAATGTCCCCCGGCGGTCAGATGGGACTCACCGACATCATCGACAACTACCCCGGCTTCCCCGAGGGCGTGGACGGCTTTACTCTCGGCATGAATATGCAGACCCAGGCCGAACGCTTCGGAGCCAAGACCCTCTACGGGGACGTGTCAGAGGTGGACTTCACCGACTCCGCCGAAAAGAGAGTCAAGACCTCCTCGGGTACTTACACCGCCCGCACCGTCATCATCGCCACGGGTGCCAACCCCCGCGAGTTGGGACTTCCCAACGAGCAGGCACTGGTGGGAAAGGGCGTCCACTACTGCGCCCACTGCGATGGTCGCTTCTACAAGGGCAAGACCGTAGCCGTGGTCGGAGGCGGCAATTCCGCCGTATCAGACGCGCTCTACCTCTCCCGCGTCACCGAAAAGGTCTACCTCATCCACCGCCGCGATACCCTCCGCGCCACCAAGATCTACCATGAGCCCCTCATGAAGGCCGAGAACGTGGAGTTCATCTGGGACAGCGCCGTCACCGAAATTCTGTCCGACGGGCGCGTGACGGGTGTCAAGGTCAAAAACCTCAAGGACGGGAGCGAGAGGGAAGTACCCTTCAGCGGTCTCTTTATCAGCATCGGCCGTAAGCCCGCCACCGAGTTTCTGAAGGGCGCGCTGGAGCTGGACAGCTACGGCTATATCAAAGCCGACGAGTCCACCCGCACCTCGGTTTCCGGCATCTTTGCGGTGGGAGACGTTCGCACCAAAGCCCTCCGCCAGGTTGTTACCGCCGTAGCCGACGGAGCTACCGCCATCCACTACGCCGAGGAATATCTCAACGGACGGTAAGAGATACTGCTGAAATGTAACGGTTCAGTTAGTACGCAAAATTGCGGTTTATAGGTCTGCTGTCTGACGGAAGAGGCGGTGACACGATCCACCCTCATCCGCCTCCCGCCGCAGGAGCTGGTCGGCACCTTCCCCCGCGGGGAAGGCAAGATTCTTATGCTTTTCGTTATCTAAAAAACATATATGTATCAGTAAGTTTTTCGTTTTAGGAGAACGAGAAACATACCACAAAAGCCTTCCCTTGTGAGGGAAGGTGGCACGCCGTAGGCGTGACGGATGAGTAGCCACCCTACTCAATTTTGATCTGTTCCGTCAGACCGATAAACCCAAATTTGAACCCCCCAAAAAAAGTTACCATTCGCTTAAAATTCTCGCGATATAATGAACAAGCAACAAAAATCCACAAGAAAGGAGCGAGTATGAGTTATTTTCTCAGCGCGGTCATGGGCTATCTCGTGGGGAGCGTGAACCCCGCGTTCATCCTTGCCAAGCTTCACGGCTTTGATATCCGCGAAAAGGGCTCCCGTAACGCGGGGGCATCCAACGCGCTTATCCTCTTCGGCAAAGCCCGCGGAGTTCTCTGCGCCGTTTTTGATATTGCCAAGGCCGCCTTCGTCATCTGGCTCACGGGTCATATCTTCGCCCCCGTCCATACCTTCGCCATCACCGCCACCGCCTGTATTCTGGGTCACATCTTCCCCTTCTATATGCGGTTTCGGGGCGGGAAGGGGCTTGCCTGCATCGGCGGAATGATACTGGCGTACGATCTTCGCGTTTTCGGTGTCATGCTCGCGGTAGAGATCATCATCGCTCTGGCTACCAACTATATCTGCTTTGTGCCCATCACCGCATCCTTGGCCTTCCCCGTGGTCTATGGGATCATGGGACAGGATCTGTACGGAGCGCTCCTCCTCGCCGCCGTGGCGGTGGTTGTGTTCTGTAAGCATCTCGTAAACCTGAAGCGGATTTGGCTGGGACATGAAGCCCGCCTGTCCTACCTTTGGAATCGCGACAAGGAAACGGCCAGACTCAAGCACAATTACGGCAAGGATGCCGATGAATGACCGAACGGGAAAATTCCGGGAAAATTCCGCTCGGCCTTTTTTTAGCCGCCTATTTACATTTCGAAAGAAATATGATATAATACCTATGATTTCGGGAATCCTACCGAATGAAAGAAATGATAAAAACCACTATATACAGGAGGAAAGCATGAAGATCACAAGCGACATTCGCTACATCGGTGTCAATGACCACAAGGTTGACCTGTTCGAGGGGCAGTACGTTGTGCCCAACGGTATGTCCTACAATTCCTACGCCATTCTGGATGACCTCGTCGCCATCATGGATACCGTAGACGCCCGCTTCACCCACGAGTGGCTGGACAACATCCGCGACACGCTGGGGGACCGTAAGCCCAATTTTCTGGTTATTCAGCACATGGAGCCCGACCACTCCGCGAACATTGACAATTTCCTGAAGGTCTACCCCGACACCGTGGTGGTGTCCTCCGCCAAGGCCTTCACCATGATGAAGAACTTCTTCGGCAGGGACTTTGCCGAAAACGGCATGATCGTAGGCGAGGGGGACACCCTCTGTTTGGGTAAGCATACCCTGACCTTCGTCACCGCCCCCATGGTTCACTGGCCCGAGGTCATCGTCACCTATGACTCCACCGATAAGGTGCTGTTCTCCGCCGATGGCTTCGGAAAGTTCGGCGCGCTGGACGTGGAGGAGGACTGGACCTGCGAGGCTCGCCGCTACTACATCGGCATCGTCGGGAAGTACGGCGCGCAGGTACAGGCACTCCTGAAGAAGGCCGCGGGGCTTGACATTCAGACCATCTGCCCCCTTCACGGTCCCGTCCTGACCGAGAATCTGGGCTACTACATCGGTAAGTACGATACCTGGTCCTCCTATACCCCCGAGGATGAGGGCATCGTCATCGCCTATACCTCGGTGTACGGGAATACCAAGAAGGCCGTCCTCAAGCTGGCAGATCAGCTCCGCGCCAAGGGCTGCCCCAAGGTCGTGGTCAACGATCTTGCCCGCTCCGACATGGCCGAGGCGGTGGTGGATGCCTTCCGCTACAGTAAGCTGGTGCTGGCCACCACCACCTACAACGCCGATATTTTCCCCTTCATGCGCCAGTTCATCGACCACCTCACCGAGCGTAATTTCTCCAACCGCACCGTTGCCTTTATCGAAAACGGTAGCTGGGCACCCATGGCCACCAAGGTCATGAAAGGAATGCTTGAGAAGTCCAAGAACCTCACCTATACCGACAGTACCGTCAGAATCCTTTCCGCCCTCAACGAGGAGAGCAACAAGCAGCTTGAGGCCCTCTCGGACGAGCTCTGCCGCGAGTACCTCGCCCAGCGAAGCGAGACCGCCAACAAGAGCGATATGACTGCCCTCTTCAAGATCGGCTACGGTCTCTACGTTGTCACCTGCAACGATGGCAAGAAGGACAACGGCCTTATCGTCAACACGGTCACCCAGGTCACCAACACCCCCAACCGTCTGGCGGTGACCATCAACAAGGAAAACTACTCCCATCACCTCATCCGCCAGAGCGGCAAGATGAACGTGAACTGCCTCAGCGTGGACGCGCCTTTTTCCGTGTTCGACGCCTTTGGCTTCCGGAGCGGCCGCACGGTGAACAAGTTTGAAAACTGCTCGCTCCTGCGTTCCGAGAACGGCCTGGTGTTCCTGCCCAAGTACATCAAGTCGGAGGCCAAGCGGTCTTAGGAAG
>JAZNUO010000103.1:0-2711 GCA_045592305.1 Eubacteriales bacterium
GAGTCGCGCAGATCAGGTGGTGGGTTTCTTAAGGGAGGCACCGTGGGTGACTCCCTTAAGTGGCGGTTCTTTTGGTACTTTTCTTTCGCCACGGAAAGAAAAGTACATATACAAAACTCTTCGATAAACCCAAATTTGAAAGGACTCACAATCATGTCAAACACTACATATACTATGAGCAATTTCCCCTCCCCCGTCCACAGCGGCTACTGGCCCGAGGGGCACGTGCAGGGCATTGCCATCGACGAGGCGGGCGGATTTATCTACTTCTCCTTTACCACCATCCTGCTCAAGACCGATCTTGCGGGCAATCCCGTGGGGAGCGTCCGGGGCATCGTGGGGCATCTGGGGTGCATTACCTTTGACCCCGACCGCCGACGGATCTACGGCTCTCTGGAGCTGAAGCACGATGTCATCGGGCGGGGGATCGTCAACCGAACGGGGAAGGAGCTGGCGGAGGAGGACGCGTTCTATCTGGTGTCCTTCGATTGCGACTCCATTACCTCCATGAACATGGATGCCGAGGTCACGGATGCCGAGGGACGCTCGCTCATGACCGCTCTGTATCTGCCCGACGTGGCGAAGGATTATGCCGAGACCGACGAGGCATCGGGCAAGCTCCACCGCTACGGGTGCAGCGGCATTGACGGTACGGCTTACGGCCCCGTGTTCGGTCAGGCTCCCGATTCACCCAAGAAGATCATGGTCTGCTACGGGGTTTACAGCGACGTGGAGCGTGACGATAACGATCATCAGGTGATATTGCAGTACGATCCCGCCATGCTACAGGAGCAGGGCAAGCCCCTGACCCAGGCCGCCCCCCATCACAGCGGGTGTCCCTGTGAAAAGCGGTACTTTTTCTACACGGGCAACACCTCCTACGGGGTGCAGAATCTGGAGTACGATCCCTACACGAGAACCTACCTGACCGCCGTGTACACGGGGCGCAAGGAGCGCTTTCCCAACTATCCCCTGTTCTTTGCGGACGCTGCCGCCGCCCCCGCGGACGGGGAGCTGAGGGGACGGGGCGGGGAGCGCGGTCTGCTTCTTTCCCCCGCGAGACCCACCACCGCCGTGAGCGAGACGGGAGGCTGTTGGTTCGGTCTGGGACAGACGGGGGTCTACGCCTTTGGAGACGGTTCCTATGCCTTCTCCCGCAAGCTCAGCCGTACCGAGGAGAGCGGCGCGCGCGCCCAAGCCTCCGAGGTGATCCTCTGCCGACTGGACGGGGAAAGCGACACGGTTTTCACCGAGATCTGACAGCGCGCTGCCGAAGAAAGGATACATAATGACAGAAATTATTGCTTACTTAACCGAATTCAATGCCGTTACCGTGGTTTTGCGGGTGCTGCTCGCCGCTTTGGCGGGGGCTCTTGTGGGTCTGGAGCGTGAGTTCCACGGTCGCGCGGCGGGTATGCGTACCCACATGATGGTGGCTCTCGGCGCGGCTCTTGCCGCCATGATCGGTATGTTCACGGTCAAAGAGCTGGGCATCGCCTCCGACCCTCTGCGCGTGGGCGCGCAGGTCATCAGCGGCGTGGGCTTCCTCGGGGCAGGTACCATTCTCCTGCGCGGCGGCGGCTCCCGCATTACGGGACTGACCACGGCGGCGGGACTCTGGACGGCGGCCTCCATCGGTCTGGCCGTGGGCGTGGGCTTCTACGTGGGCGCTTTCATGACGGTGATCGCCGCCATGCTGACCTTCACTCTCATCACAAGCCTTGAGCAGTTCATGAACCGCAAGCGTCAGCGCATGGCCATTTATCTGGAGCTGGACGACGTGAACGCCGTAGCCCCCATGCTGGAAATGCTACGTAATCAGTACGGACTCATGGAGGCGCAGGTCACTCCGCCCCGCAGCGGCACCTCTCCCCACGTGGGCATGGAGATCCTCGTGCGGGTTCCCCAAAAGCTCTCCACCGCCGAGAACCTCAAGCGGTTCACCGATCTGGAGCACGTGGTCTTTGCCCTCCGCAACGTCTGACGGGGGCTTGACCGCAGGGCTCCGCAAGAGAACCGTGTTTTACAAAAGAACGGCTTTGCTTCTCCCCACATTCTTAGCGGAGAAAAAGGCGACACGAAAACTTCGGCAGAGAACTTGTTTTCTCTGCCGATTTGTGTTATAATAGAAACGATAAAACTTTGGAGGAGTAAGTATGTCGCTTGATTACAACGAAAAGAATATTACTCTTGCAAGAAATCTTCGTAAAAATGCAACACGGCAGGAGAATCATTTGTGGTACGATTTCCTATCAAAATATGAGATCAGATTTCAGAGACAAAAAGCCATAGACAATTTTATTGCAGATTTTTACTGCCACAAAGCAAAACTGATCATAGAAATTGATGGGGCGCAGCATTATACAGAAGAAGGTAGACAAAAAGACGAATTCCGCACGGAAATACTTGAAGGATATGATCTGAAGGTCATACGGTTTACAAACCGTCAAGTCGACACAAACTTTTCGGGTGTCTGCGAGTATATCGATGCCGCCGTAAAAGCCTCCCTCCGAGAGGGAGGGGGACCGCGGCGGGGTTCCCCGAAACGAATGAAATGAGTTTTGGGGGTTCTCGCGTTGGCGGTGGAAGGAGCCTGCGTCACTTTAGGTTTGGATAAAATTTATTGTATCGCACTCTCCCTCAGTCACCTTCGGTGACAGCTCCCTCCCGGAGGGAGCCTTTGGATAGTACAACCTTAGGGGTATGGGCTT
>JAZNUO010000104.1:0-9189 GCA_045592305.1 Eubacteriales bacterium
ATTCCATGAAGCAGCTTCTGGATCCCGCCTTCATGAACTTCCGCGCTAACACCTACTACGACACCCTGATGATCAAGAACTCCAAGGTATACTTCTTCCAGAACCAGGAGGGTACCTATGAGACCGTTGGCAGCAAGTACGCTTCCAACCAGGCTGCTATCGATGCAGGCGAGACCCTCTACATCGATGTGTGGGCTGCATGGGGCGCCGAGGGCTACAAGGATGCCGAGGGCAACGAGTGCCCCCAGTGGCTTGCCATCACCGACGAGGCTGTTTATAACAACGAGAAGGGTGACGATCCCACCTCGGGTAAGGGCGTTTACGATACCTACATGGGTATGCCTGACTACGCCCCCGAGTTTGAAGTGGGCGGTAACTATGCCAGCATGATGGCTGTCTACGTTCTGAACCAGAACACCGATGTTGCTTGGGATACCGTTGGTATCTACGCCGTCGAGGGTGAGAACGCCATCGTTCTCTGCCTGGACAAGGCTTACTCCTTCCTGAAGGAAGACGGCAGCCTCTCCGTTTGGGCTCCCTACTACTTCTCCAGCCTCCCCGTGGTGCACAGAGAGAAGTACGAGGCCTCCAAGATTGCTCCCTCCAACGGCGCAACCCTCTGGACCTCTAACTACAACTCTTCTCTCGAGACCACTGCAAGCTGGGGTCCCTACAAGCTCGCTGAGTTTGAGGCAGGCTCTCACTACAAGCTGGTCAAGAACGAGAACTGGTACGGTTGGAATCTGGAGCAGTACAAGAACCAGTACAACATCACCGCTATCAACTGCCGTAAGGTCGAAGAGGCCTCCACCAGATGGATGGGCTTCCTGGACGGCTCCTTCGATGATGCCGCTCTGGACACCGATAACGTGGCCGATTATCTCGATTCCAAGTACGTCTACTTCACCTCTACCTCCACCGGTACCTTCGGTATGCAGCTGTACTCCAACCTGTCTGTCCTGAAGGAGAGCGAGAACAACAACGGTATCCTGGCTATCCAGGAGTTCCGTCACGCCCTCAACCTGGGTCTGAACAGAAGCGACATCGTTGAGAAGATCTGGCCCGGCACTGCCGTTCCTTGCTTCGGTCTTCTGAACGTTGCTTACTACTACGACATCGAGAACTCTCCCGAGCTGGCCGATGGCGGTCAGTACCGTAACGCTCTCATCGCTAAGGAGGGTATCCTCCGCGCCTACGGCTTCACTCAGGATGCTGACGGCAAGTGGTCCGGCGGCGAGCTCAGCGGTCTGTCCACCGAGGATGCTTACGATGCCCTGACCGGCTACAACCCCACTCTGGCTAAGCAGAAGATGCAGGAAGCCATTGACAAGCTGACCGCTAACCCCGAGGAGTACGGCTACGATGCAACCAAGGACATCACTCTGGTTTACGGCGCTTCTACCGATACCGATAAGCAGAGATTCCGCGCAAGCTACCTCCAGGAGGTTCTGAACGGTCTGACCGAGGGCACCGCTCTTGAGGGCAAGATCAAGGTCGTGTTCGACGCTTCCGCAGGCGCTCAGTGGGCTGAGGCATTCCGTTCCGGCGCAACCCAGATCGGCTTCGGCTACGGCTTCTCCGGTAACGCCTTCAACCCCTTCGACATCATCGGCGCGTTCGTCAACCCCGAGGATAGCCTGAACTACCACATGTACTGGGATACCACCTCTATCCCCCTGACTCTGACCATGCCCGCCGGTGACTACGCCGGTGCCGGTGAGACCATCACCATGAGCGTTCAGAACTGGTACTTCTGCCTGTACGGTCTGGCAGAGACCGAGAATCAGGCTAAGACCTACAACTGGGGCGAGGGCTTCGCTCCCGTTGAGGCCAGACTGATGATCCTCTCCGCTCTGGAGGAGATCACCATCAAGGAGTCTCGCTCCGTCATGCTGATCGCTGATGGCGGCGGATCCTTCCTCGGCGCTAAGTTCTCTTACTTCTCTGAGAACGAGCACACCTTCATGGGCTTCGGCGGCTTCAGATACATTGAGGTCAACTACACCGATGAGGAGTGGAGAGCATTCGTTGCCCAGAACAACAACGATCTGTCCACCGAGTACAAGAAGTCTGAGTAATTTCTCACAAGGATCTTACTGAGATCTGATTAAAGCAAACGGCGGTGAGCCTTTGTGCTCACCGCTGATTTGCTCGTTTATACGGATTTTTTCAAATCCCGTTTATCCAAGGAA
Source organism: Eubacteriales bacterium (assembly GCA_045592305.1). Taxonomy (GTDB): domain Bacteria; phylum Bacillota; class Clostridia; order Oscillospirales; family CAG-272; genus CAMEON01. The sequence continues at coordinate 2,193 of JAZNUO010000104.1, forward strand.
ACCCTTTTTTCATCCCCTCGAACAGGGAAAAAGGGGCGGTCAACAGCCCCCCTGTCAGGTAAATCGGCAGAATCGCGCGTATCATCTGACAGACAGATAAGAAAACCATCCATCGAAAACCGAAATTGATCCGGAGATCAATGTAAAAATTGCGCCTCTTTGGCGGGCGCAGGACCTTATCCCGACTGATTTTTGAAGGTCCAATAGCTTTGAATTGGGAAACAACAAAAACAGAGGAGAAAAACCTATGTATATGTTTAAATATGTGACGAAGCGCTTGGGCTTGATGCTGTTCACATTCCTCATCATTTTCACGATGTGCTTTGTGCTGGTCAAGCTTCTGCCCATCCCGACCAACGCGCTTCCCGGTCAGGATCCCGAGATCGTCATGAAAACCCTTGAGGGAAGAGGTTGGATCACCAACATCCGCGAGGGCGAGAACGGTGTCTGGGAATACGACCGAGTGCCCATCCTCATCCAGTACGGCACGTATATCAAGAGGATCGTGACCCAGGGCGACTTCGGTCTCGTTACCACCTACGGCGAGTACCTCCACATGGACATCTGGGAGGTGTTTGTCAGCCATCTTCCCCCCACAATGCTTCTCAACATCTATTCCTCTTTGATCGGCGTGCCGATCGGTCTCGGCTTGGGTATTCTGGCCGCTCTGAAAAAGAACAGGTGGCAGGATCAGGTCATCAATATCTTCATCATCCTGCTGATCTCGGTTCCCTCCATCGTGTTGGCGCTGATGCTCCAGTACGTGTTCTGCTTTAAGCTGGGCTGGTTCCCCCTGATGATGTCCACGAGCGACGATTACTTCTCCTGGGAAGTATTCCATTCCATGATTCCCGCCGTGTTCGCTCTGTGCCTCGGCTCCATCGCGGGATACGCCCGTTCCACCCGCGCCGAGCTTTCCGAGGTGCTGACGGGAGAGTTCATGCTGCTGGCGAGAACCAAGGGTCTGACCAAGAGACAGGCCATCTATCGCCATGCCATGCGTAACTCCATGGTGGTCATTTTCCCCTCGATCCTCAGTGAGTTTATCGCGGTGTTCTTCGGGTCGCTCATCATTGAGAAAATGTTCGGCGTAAACGGTGTGGGAGGACTGTACCTGAACTCCATCACCTTCCAGGATTACGATTTCTTTATGCTGCTGTCGGGCTTCCAAACGCTGATTGGCCTTGCCGCGGGCATCGTCATCGACATCAGCTACGGTTTCATTGACCCGAGAATCAGAATGGGGGCTAAGTAATGATGGATAAGTATAACATAAATAACATCCCCGCTGAAAAGTTTCGGTTTGCCTCGAGAAATGACCTGTATCATGACAGCAAATTCGAGACCAAGCCCGTATCCTATTTTCAGGGTGCCTTCCGCCGCTTCAGCAAGAACAAGGGAGCGGTCGTTGGCGGTATCGTGATCTCCATACTGGTGCTTTTCGCCATCCTCGCGCCCTTCTTCACCCCCTTCCAGCCCGCGTACTACGATATGGTCTACGCATACGTAACGCCCAAGTCAGAGCTCTTCGCCAACAGCGGCATTGATTTCTGGGACGGATGCAGAGAGAAGGACACCAACTACGTCGGCTACCTGAAGGATAAGGCTCTTGCCGCTGAGACGGGAAGAGAGGTCATCAAGGACGGCGAATATACCGTCAGCCCCGACGGCTCCAACTACACCTACCGCTATGACACCTACTACGGAGTGGGCTTCGGTAAGTACAAGATCATCTCTCAGACCGAGTTCGACGCGATTCAGGAATACCAGAACAGAACGGGGCGGCAGGTGCTCTACCCCGTCGTCAAGTTCGCCGACAGACCTACCCTTGAGAAGAACAAGTACGACGCGAATATCTACTACAAGGTGGAGAACCCCTCCGTCTCCGTCCTCCGTCCCAAGCTGGATCAGAACGGCAACATCATCCCCAACTACTGGAAGTATGATGCCTCGGAGGAAAACAGCCTGATTCCCGCGTACAATTCTCTGAGAATTGAGGGCGAGGACGGTATCCGAGAGGACGGCAAGCAGTTCTACTACGCCTACGGCCGTAGGGTTGACGGCGGTATCGAGGTCAGAGCCGAATACTACGAATACTATATCTACCAGCATAACGAGGTCAAGAAGGACGGCATCAAGGAGCCCCTCTTCCTGTTCGGTACTACCCAGACAGGTAAGGACATCTTCGCCTGCCTGGCGTACGGCGCGAGATTCTCCTTCATCTTCGCCACCGTTGTGGCGGTCGTGAACTTCATCGTCGGTGTGATCTGGGGTTCCATCTCGGGTTACTTCGGCGGTAAGATCGACCTCTTCATGGAGCGCTTCTCCGAGATTCTGGGCGCGGTGCCCACCATAATCGTCATTACCCTGTTGAAATACCACATGGGTACGGCCAGCCAGGTGTTGGTCCTGTTCATAGCCTTCTTCGCTACGGGCTGGATCGGCATGGCGGCCACAACCCGTATGCAGTTCTACCGCTTCAAGAATCAGGAGTACGTCCTGGCCGCCAGAACCCTGGGCGCAAGCGACGCGCGGATCATGTTCAAGCACATTTTCCCCAACGGTCTGGGTACCATCGTCACCAGAATCGCCCTTGTCATCCCTTCGATGATTTATTCGGAGACCAGCCTTTCTTACCTGGGTATCATCAACCTGGAGGCCGGAAACACCACCAGCGTGGGTACGCTGATCGCCGCGGGACAGCAGTCCATCATGGCAAACGCCGGATACGTGGCGCTCTTCCCCTGCGCGTTCCTGGTTCTTTTGATGCTCAGCTTCAACTTGTTCGGTAACGGTCTGCGCGATGCCTTCAACCCGTCGCTCAGAGGATCGGAGGATTAAGCATGAATAAAGAAGTCAAATTATCAGTCAATAATCTGAGGATTTCCTTCCGTACAGACGCAGGTAAGGTACAGGCGGTACGCGATATTTCTTTCGATCTTTACAAGGGAGAAACCCTTGCCATCGTTGGAGAATCGGGCTCGGGTAAGTCGGTTACGTCCAAGGCCATCATGGGTATTTCCGCCGTCAACTCCATCCACGAGGGCGGTGAGATTCTCTACGACGGACAGGATCTCGTCCGCATTCCCGAGGAGGAGATGCACAAGCTCCGCGGAGATAAGATCGCCATGATCTTCCAGGACCCCCTGTCCTCCCTGAACCCCATCATGCGCATCGGTAAGCAGATCACCGAGGCCATGCTCCTCAAGAACAAGGCCAACCGCAAGGAAGGCCGCGAAGCCTTCAACAATATGCTGGCCACCCTGTCCGGCATGATGAAGATGACCCTTGCCGCGGGTGCCAATGCCGGTGTCTCGATCACCGATGTTGACAGGTACATCAAAACCTTTGATGATTTCAACATTCAGGCGATCAAGCTGGAAAACAGCTACAACGATGCCCGTACCGCCGCCGAGGAAATGATCGCCGCCATCGAGGATCTTCTTTTCATGACCGAAAAGAACCAGAAGGTGGACGTGGTCGCGGCTCTCAAGCTCATCTCCCGCAGACTCGCCGAGATCCATGACAAGTATTTCGTTTCCAAGAACGCGGAGGTGCTCAGGGCTCACGCCATCGCTCTGGAGAAGGCCAAGCGCGCCGAGAAGAAAAAGGTCAATGTTTCGGATTCCGTGAAGAAGATATCCGGAGCCGGCGCTTCCAAGAAGAAGGCGTCCCCCGAGACCGTGGAGATGCTGAAGGCGCTGAAGGAGACTGCTCAGAATATGCTGGCTCAGCCCCGCTACAACTTCTTCCGCATCGGCTACTACGTGTACAAGCGCCCCGAGACCGATCTGAGCCGGATGCCCGCGGAGGAGGCCAACGAGATGGCGCTTCAGTTCCTCAAGCAGGACTTTTTGGATTCCTTCATCGCCCTGGAGAAGATCGCCGTTCGGTATTCCTTCAACAGAACGCTGGAGAGCAAGAAGCGCGCCATCAAGGAGCTTAAGGGGGCCATCGCCTTCTTCAAGGCAGGTAACTTTACCGAGCAGGAAGCGGAGTCTCTTTGCAAGATTCTGACCAAGAATGTCCTCGCCTCCATCGATCCTCTGGCCGTGGTCAAGGATAACGTGGCGTACACCTTCGGCGGCGCTTTTGAGAGAGAAGTCAAGAAATACTTCTTCTACATCAAGAACAACCCCAAGGAGGAGGCGCGCTTCGCCCGCCAGACCGCCAAGAGAGAGGCTCTGCTGGCCAAGGGTAAGAAGGTTGACTGGAAGGTCATTCCCAAGTCGGTCATCGAGCCCGAGGTGCAGATCGAGTCCATTGTTTCGGTTCTGAGCCGCGTGCTGACCAGATTTGAGGCCGACGTGGAAGGCGCCGACAGCTTTGACGCCGATAAGCGTTGTGTCGAGATCATCGATTACCTCAAGGAAAAGGCCTCTCAGGTCGTGTATACCCTGACGAAGCGGATTGCTAAGGAAAAGGCCATCAAGCTCATGGAGGAGGTCGGTATTACTGAGGCGAGAATGCGCTACAGACAGTACCCCTTCGAGTTCTCGGGCGGTATGCGTCAGCGTATCGTTATTGCCATCGCCCTGTCCGCCAACCCCGACATCCTGATCTGTGACGAGCCCACCACCGCTCTGGACGTGACCATTCAGGCGCAGATTCTGGAGCTGATCAACAAGCTGAAGCGGGAGCATAACCTGTCCATCATCTTTATCACCCATGACCTCGGCGTTGTCGCCAACATGGCGGACAGGATCGCCGTTATGTACGCGGGTAAGATCGTGGAGTACGGCACGGCGGAGGAGGTATTCTACAATCCTCAGCACCCCTACACCTGGGCACTGCTCTCCTCCATGCCCGATCTGGATACCAACGAGAAGCTGGATGCCATCCCCGGCACGCCTCCCAATATGATCTATCCTCCCGTGGGAGATGCGTTTGCCGAAAGAAATAAGTACGCCATGGAGATCGACTTTGAGATGCAGCCTCCCATGTATGAGGTTTCTCCTACCCACTATGCCGCAACGTGGCTGCTCCATCCCAACGCGCCCAAGGTGGAAATTCCCAAGATCATTACCGAGCGTATCAAGCGAATGAAAGAAAGAGGAGGCAACCATGGAGAATAATCGTGAAGTATTGTTGAAAGTGGAGCACCTCTGCCAGTATTTCCGCTTGGGTCGTAAGGATCTGAAGGCGGTGGACGACGTAAGCTTTGAGATCCGAAAGGGCGAGACCTTCGGTCTTGTGGGCGAGTCCGGCTGCGGAAAAACCACCACGGGTCGATCCATCATCAAGCTGTATAACATTACCTCGGGTAACGTTTACTTCAAGGGTCAGAGAATCGGCGCGGGCACCCGCTCCTACAAGGACGCGATCAAGCAGGCCAGGAAGGATCTTGACAGCAACAAGATCACAAAGCAAGAGTATGACGAGACCGTAGCCAAGAACAGGGCGCTGATCCGTGATGCCAAGCTGGACAGCAAGGCTGTGGACAAGCAGTACGCCGAGTCCCTCGTTCGGGCGCTTGAGGCCGAGTACGCCGAGAAGCTTGCTGCCGCGCAGGGTGATGACGAGCAGCTCAAGGCCCTCAAGAGAGAGTTCAAGAACCGAGTCCGCGTGGCTAAGAAGAGCCGCCTGATCACCCAGATCCAGATGATCTTCCAGGACCCCATCGCGTCTCTGGATCCCCGTATGACCGTCCGCGACATCATCGCCGAGGGACTGGTGATCAACGGGATCACCGACAAGGAGTATATCAACCAGAAGGTCTACGAGATCCTGGAGACGGTCGGTCTGGTGCGCGAGCACGCGGATCGCTATCCCCACGAGTTCTCGGGCGGTCAGCGTCAGCGTATCGGTATCGCGAGAGCCGTCATCATGCAGCCCGAAATGATCATCGCCGACGAGCCGATCTCCGCTCTGGACGTGTCCATTCAGGCGCAGGTCATCAATCTGCTCAATGACCTCCGAGAGCGGTTGGGTCTGACCATTATGTTCATCGCCCATGATTTGTCGGTGGTGAAGTATTTCTCCGACAGAATCGGCGTTATGTACTTCGGTAAGATGGTTGAGCTGGCCGACTCGGACGAGCTATTCAAGAATCCCCTGCATCCCTATACGAGATCCCTGCTGTCGGCGATCCCGCTCCCCGATCCCGTATACGAGAAGCAGCGCATCCGAATTATCTACAACCCCATCGCTGAGCACGATTATTCGGTGGACACTCCCTCCTTCCGCGAGATCACGCCCGGACACTTCGTTCGGTGTAACGACGCGGAAGAGGCAAAGTACAAGCAGATGGTTAACGAGACGGACGGTTATTCACAGTGAAACAGGAAAATAAAGTCAAGCTCATAAAATATGCTGTTTGCTTTGGAATTGAAGCGCTGATCGCGTTTTGTGTGATCTGGTCAAAGGGCTTTTTCACCCAGAGCGTGGCGGTCAATATCCAGATCTTAGCCGACGCTTTCTTCGTGGCGGGCGTGCTGATGACGCTCTTCGCGGGAATGCTGTTCGTCAGCGGTGAGGGCGCGCTCATCGGCATCGGATTCGTTCTCCGAAACGTGGTGCTCACCTTTATCCCCATGGGACGGGCCAAGCACGAGCTCTATAAGGATTACCGTGCGCGAAAGCTCAGCGAGGCCAAAAAGAGGGAGAACAGCAGTATTCTTGTAACAGGGCTTTTCTTCCTGATCATTGGCATCGTTCTGACGGCTATTTGGTACGTAGGGTTTTATAATGTGTAAGACCGGGACGGGTCAAGCGTGCGATCATCGAGCGCTTGACCCGCCTTTTTCGTCGGGAGAAAGTCTGCCCACCGTAATACGAATACGATTGATCGATTGGCACTGTTGACCACGCCAAAAAATGTATCAGTCGATATGTGAAATTGGGGTTTATGGGGATGCGCCAAAGGGAAACTTCTTGAAAGCCTCCTCGCTTCGCTCGGTGCAAGTTTGCCTATGGCAAACATTGCGAAGTTTCCCTCTGGACTCTCTTCAAGAACTTTCAAAAAGTATTATTTATCAATGATTTTTTTGAAAGTTTT
>JAZNUO010000105.1:0-9320 GCA_045592305.1 Eubacteriales bacterium
GGAAAACTTCTTGAAAGAAGTTTTCCCCCGGACCCCCTTTCAAGAACTTTTAAAAAATAATATTTATCAATGATTTTTTAAAAATTTTGAAGATTCCAAAGGGACTTTTTCAAAAGTCCCTTTGGTGGGGTGCAGGGGTGAAACCCCTGCCGATAAACCGCAATTTATCCGCCCATGAGCTGTATCGTACGATCCAGCCACACCGCCGTATCTCTACGGGTCATGGTCTCCCCCGCGTGGGCGTTGCCGTCGGGACATTGGAGGATGCCCAAGGCGCGGAGGGAGGTGAGGGCTTCTCCCGACCAAGCGGGGAGGGCGGCTTGGTCAGCGAAGGCGGTGACGGTGTCCTCTACGGCGTAGCCGATAACGTTGGAAAGAATGACGGCGGCCTCGGCGCGGGTGATGGAATCATTCGGTCTGAAATAGGTCTTGCCGTCAACGGTTTTTCCGCTGATATAGCCCTTTTGGGTAGCGTAGGTGATAAAGGGGCGCATGGCGGTGGGGATGGCGGCAGTGTCCGCGAAGGCGGGATCACCCAAGCCTGCTACGGTCTCGGCGGTGATGCCCGAGGCTTGCATGGCGGTTACAAGAAACTCCAGGCGGGAGATGGAGGCGGCGGGCTTGAAGTAGGTTTCTCCTCCCACGCGGGAGCCGTTCATGAGCCCCATGGAGGAGATCGAGAGGATGGCGGCGGCATGATCTTCCCCGTCGATGTCGGCGTATGTCACTGAAGCAGGGTGGGCGGTAACTTGAATGGTAACGGTGGCCGAGGTACTGTAGTTGCCGTAACGGTCACGGACAACGTAATCGAAGCTGTCCTGTCCCGTGTAGGCCGGGTCGGGGGTATAGAGGTAGGCTCCCGTGTGGCGGTTTGTGAGTGTGACTCGACCGTGGGAGGCGTAGCGGGCGATCTCATAGGTGATCTCATCCCCTTCGGGATCGTAGGCCGACACGGTGCCTGCCGTAGGGATACCCTTATAGGTCTCAATATTGAGAGTTATGGCGGGGGCAAGGGCGACGGTGGGGGTATAGTTGAGGCGATCCAGCATACAGAGGCGGCAGGTCATGGCATAGTCACTTCCGTTGACCGAGATCTCCATGGTAGCCTCCGTAGGCTTGCTCTCACCGGCGGCGGCAAAGGAGAGAAGAGACAGGCTTCCCGCCGAAATGACCTGACCCTCAGCGGCCCCTACCGAGCCTACGAACAACGTGCCCTCCCCGGGATTCGGAAGCTTACGAACAGTGATATAGTTCAGCTCGGAGAGGTTCATGGCGCGTTTGATGTCCTCGGCGGTGAAGGAGATTTCATTGCCGATGAGTCCCGCAAAGACCATTTCTTCCCTGGCGGCCAGAACACGAAGTCCGTAGGAGACGGGGAGGGCGGTCTCTCGGTTCTGCATGGTGTGGAGTCCCACCGAGGTACTGCCCAGAGGCTGAGTGGTCGCTTCAGTGTCGGCTTCGGTCTCAGAGATGGGTATAATACCCTCGGCGGCGGCGGGCAGAATGGTGGCAAGCAGGCAGACGGCGGTCAAGAGCAGGACGGCTCCCCACCGTCGGGCGGTATTGAGGTGTTTCATGGTGGTTCCCCCTTGATGGTAAATGGTTTATGGCATCCTATGCGAGGGGGGAGAGGAATATGAATATTATTGGGTGTGACTATTAAATTGCAGTTTATCGGGCAGGGGCTCTGCCCCTGCACCCCGCCAAAGGGACTTTTGGAAAAGTCCCTTTGGAATCTTCAAAACTTTCAATAAATCATTGATAAATAATGTTTTTTTGAAAGTTCTTGAAGGGAGTCCAGAGGGAAACTTCTTTCAAGAAGTTTCCCTTTGGCGTTCCCTCGCCCCTGCCGATAAACCCCAATTTGAAATTCTCTTGATTTTTCCCCTGATCTATGGTATAATAGAGTCAGTACATTGGAAAGGATTCTCCCTTATGAAGCTCAAAACTGTTTACGTCTGCACCGAATGCGGGGCGCAGTCCCAGAAGTGGCTGGGTAAGTGTCCCCATTGCGGGAAATGGAATTGCCTCGTGGAGGAGGTCATTGACACGGCTCCCGAGGAGGTCAAGGCTCACAAACGCACCTCTATCGCGGGGCTTTCGGGGGTAAATAAGGCTGTCAAGTTTCACGAGCTGGGCTTGCCCGCTTATATTCGAAGCAATACGGGGCTTGGCGAGCTGGATCGCGTGCTGGGCGGAGGGCTCGTGACGGGGTCTGTGGTGCTTCTGTCGGGTGAGCCCGGGATCGGCAAGTCCACCCTGCTCATGCAGATCTCCGACGCGCTGGGGCAGAACCGTAAGGTTCTCTACGTCTCGGGCGAGGAATCGGGGGGACAGTTGGGGCTTCGTGCCAAACGTCTGGGGGTGACGGGTGAGCATCTCTACATTCTCACCGAGACCAATCTGGAAAACATTCTGGAGGAGGCCAAGGCGGTACAGCCTGACGTGATGATCCTGGACTCCATCCAGACCATCTATTCCGACAAGATCAATTCCGCTCCGGGGAGCGTGACTCAGGTGCGGGAATGCGCGCTGTCCTTTCTGAACAAGGCCAAGAGCGAGGGCATCTCCATGCTTTTGGTGGGACACGTCAACAAGGAAGGCGGTATCGCGGGACCCAAGGTGCTGGAGCACATGGTGGACGCGGTTCTCTACTTTGAGGGTGAACGTCAGCAGGCTTACCGCATCATCCGCGCGGTGAAGAACCGCTACGGCTCCGTCAGTGAGATCGGTGTGTTCGAGATGACCGACAAGGGACTTCTGGAGGTGGCAAATCCCTCCGAAATGCTGCTTTCGGGTCGCCCCAAGGGGGTATCGGGCAACTGCGCTCTCTGCACGATGGAGGGTACCCGCCCGCTGATCGCCGAGGTGCAGGCTTTGGTAACACCCACCGTATTCCCCGCTCCCCGCAGAACCGGCAACGGCGTAGAGTACAACCGTATGTGTCTCATTCTGGCGGTGCTGGAAAAGCGCTTGGGATTGAAATTCTACCAGAACGACGTGTACATGAACGTCATCGGCGGGCTTTCCATCAGCGAGCCCGCGGCAGATCTGGCTATCGCTACCGCCTTGGTCTCTTCCCTGACCGACCGCGTGGTTCCCGACGATCTCATTGTTATCGGCGAGCTGGGGCTGGCCGGTGAGTGCCGCGCCGTATCCAATCCCGAGCAGCGGGTGCGTGAGGCGGCGAGACTGGGCTTTACCCGCGCCATCGTTCCTTTCCGAAACGTGGAAAAGCGGCCCATTGAGGTGGAGGGGATCACTCTGATACCCGTGAAGAGTGTATACGAGGTCATTAAGGTCCTCAAGGGCATCGCATAATAAAAAGCACCGTTTGGAAGTAAGGGTTTCCAAACGGTGTTTTTTGATGGGTTTATCTGAGGCCTGTGCCGATACGCTCCAGCTTGACCAGATTGGGTCTGCCCAGATCCACGTCAACCGTGGCTCCTGCGAGATCGGTGTCCGCATAGGTCTCGAAAATGATAAAGCGCATGAACTCCTTCCCCTCACTGTGCGCTCCCGAGTTGAGCCAGCTCAGATCCCCCGAAACCGCCGTTCCGTCAGGCAGGATCACGTTGGCGCTTCCTTGGGCGTTGGGCTCCACGTAGGAGACGGTACTGAAGTCGGAGTAGACGGTGTAGACCACCGTGAAATACCAGCCGCGGGTCTTTCGGTATTCGGTCTCACCCGTATTCGGGTTGCGGTAGGCCTTCATGTACTCGTTGTAGTCCACCTCATGAAGGGTCATTTTGTAGGTTCCGTCATCGTAGAGGACACGATCCAGACCGTAGGCCTTTTGCAAGGGGATCCTGAACCGTACAGGTTCTTCCCCTGCGGTTGTGACGGTCTCCTTGAAGTTGTGCAGCTCGTCCACGTAGTAGCTGCTGCCGCCTGTCCAGTAACGGAACAGACCGACATACCAGAGGACGAGGGCTATGACCAGCAGAACTGCGAGGGAGGTCAGCGCGACGGTCAGGCGTTTCTTTCTCAGGTAGCTATGACCGCCCTTGGGCTCCTTGGGCTTCCGATCCTCCCTCACGGAGCGATCCTGAGAGGCGGGGACAGCCGTGTCCCCCATCTGCGGATGATCGGCTCGGTACTCGTCCACAATGGACTGGCAAAAGGAAGCCACTCCGCCCTGTCCGAACAGGTTCTTAAGGGACATTCCCTGTGTCTGTGCTTCCAGCAGCATGGCCTCCGCCTGTCCCAGCGTCTGCCACAGCTCGTCTCCGGCGGGCAGAGCATCCATGAGGCGGGCGGATATTTCCTGCATGGCTTGCAGATAGATCCCGCTCAGCTCGGACGCGCTTCGGTTGGGATCCTGTTTGGGTATATTGGCGCGCATAGTGTTCTCCGTTCTGTTTGGATGTGGCGGGAGGGAGCTCCTCCCGCGATCACGGCTTAGCCGATCAGTTGGCGTGATCGGTCTCGGGCGCTTACTCCTGATTTCCCTTGGGGGCGCGACCGTAGAGGCGGTTCATGCGGAGGAAGCGGTCGCGGTCGATGGCGGCCATCTGCTCGGTGGTGACACGGAAGGCCCAGTTGCCCTCGCCCTCGCCGGGGGTGTTCATGCGGCAGTCGCCGCCGAAGCCCAGAATATCCTGAATGGGCAGAATGGCCAGATCCGCCACCGAGCGCATGAGGGTACGCATGACGGCATCGTAGCTCTCGGAGCGATCCCAGTTCCAATCGGTGTAGCCGCAGTAGTTCAGCATCTGGCGGCGGGTGGACTCGTCGGCATCCCAGATAAAGCCCAGAAGGGTGTTGTTATCATGGGTTCCCGTGTAGGCCACGGTGTTGGGCGCGTAGTTATGGGGGAGGTGGGTATTCTCGGGATCGCCGTCAAAGGCGAACTGGAGAACACGCATACCGGGGAAGCCGCTGTCCTTGACAAACTTTTCCAGCTCGGGGGTAGTCTCACCCAGATCCTCGGCTACGATCAGGGGGCGGTAGCCCAGCTTCTCTTCGCACTCCTCCACAACCTTGCGGAGCTGCTTGACGAAGGGATTACGGGGACCCTTCTCCCAGTGGCCTTCTCTGGCAGTGGCGGCATTCGCGGGAATGCTCCAGTAGGCCTCAAGCCCTCGGAAATGGTCGATGCGGACACCGTCAAAGAGGGTCAGCATGTGGCGCATACGATCTGACCACCAAGCGAAGTCGTCCTTCTTCATCTTCTTCCAGTCATAGAGGGGGTTGCCCCAGAACTGACCGTCCTCGGAGAAGTAGTCGGGGGGACAGCCTGCCACACCCGTGGGCTTGCCGTCCTGATCGAGCTGGAACTGCTCGCGGTTTGCCCAGACATCGCAGGAATCATAGGCCACGTAGATGGGAATGTCACCCATGATGCGGATACCCCTCTTGTGAGCGTAGGCGCGGACGTCGTTCCACTGCTTCACGAAGTGGAACTGGATAAACTGCCAAGCGAAGTGCTCGGTCTCGTCGATTTCGTCGGAGGTCCAATCGTACCAAGGGGTATCCCCGTTGGCGGCGCGGCGAGCCATGAACTCGCAGAACTGCTCCAGATAGGGGTTCTCGGCGGCGAAGGCGGCGATTTCGGCGCGATCCTCTTCGGAGGCGCGGGAGGCGGCCAGACGAAGGATGTTCAGGCGGGTCTGGTACAGCTTGCCGAACTCGCAGACATAGGGGGTGTCCTGCTTGACGGTGTTCAGCTCATCCGCGGTGAGGTAGCCGTCGGCGGCGAGGATACGGAGATCCACGAGGTAGGGGTTGCCGCCAAAGGCGGAGTAGGACTTATAGGGGGAATTGCATTCATCGGCCATGCAGAAGGGCAGAACCTGCCACCAGGTAAAGCCGCTGTCGGCGAGGAAGTCGATGAAGTCGCGGGCTTCTTTACCGAAGCAACCGATGGATTCGCTCCCGGGGAGGGAGGTGACGTGCATGAGGACGCCGGAGGAACGGGACATAGGGGTGTACCTTCTTTCTTGAGAATAATTTGGGATAATGTGGGAGATACAAGATACGATACAGAGCACAAACGTTCAATACGGAGTGTGGGATAACGCGGGATTCAAGAATATCTTGTATCTTGTATCTCGTATCTTTGTATCTTGCATTCAGTGTGCCTCAAACCAGTTCTTCCCGATATGGGCTTCCACATCGAGAGGCACAGACAGTTTGACCGCGTTCTCCATCTCCTCGCAGAGCAACTTCATAGCCGCCTCGGCATCCTGCGCGGAGGCCTCGAGGATCAGCTCGTCATGGACTTGGAGGATGAGCTTGGCATCCAATCCACTCTTTTCAAGACGGTCATGGACGCGGATCATGGCGATCTTCATGATGTCGGCGGCGGTGCCTTGGATGGGGGAATTCATCGCCACCCGTTCGCCGAACTTTTTCCGCATCTTGTTGGACTCGGCCAGCTCGGGGATGAAGCGGCGGCGACCCAGCTTGGTGGTGACATATCCCTGCTCGTAGGCGGTCTTTATGATCTCGTCCAGATAGCGGTTGATGTCGGGGTAGCTGTTCAGGTAGCTTTCAATATAGGACTTGGCCTCGGCGCGGGAGATGTGCAGATCCTCGGAGAGGGAGTGCTCGCCCATGCCGTACATGATGCCGAAATTGATGGCCTTGGCTTTTTTGCGCAGCTCCACCGTGACGTGATCCTTGTCCACCGAAAAGACGCGGGAGGCGGTATCGGTGTGGATGTCGAAGCCCGAAATGAAGGCATCCCGCATGGCGGTGTCTCCCGCGATGTCCGCCAGCAGGCGGAGCTCGATCTGGGAGTAGTCGGCATCGATGAGGACGCGGTCGGGGTTCGTGGGAATGAAGAATTTCCGCAGTTCCCTGCCCAGCTCGGTGCGGATGGGAATATTTTGCAGGTTGGGCTCGGCGGAGGAGAGACGGCCCGTGGCGGTGCCCGTCTGCTTGAAGGTGGTATGCACCAGACCCGCCTCGTCGGCGACCTTGAGCAACCCGTCCACGTAGGTGGATTTCAGCTTAGTGACCTGACGGTACTCCAGAATGTCCTCGATGATGGGGTGGTATTTTTTCAGCTTATCCAGCACCTCGGCGGAGGTGGAGTAGCCCGTCTTGGTCTTTTTGTCGGCGGGGAGCATGAGGGTCTCAAAGAGGATCTCACCCAACTGCTTGGGGGAATTGATGTTGAAGGGCTTCCCCGCGTGGGTGAAGATGCGGCTCTCCAGGTCGGCGGCGTAGGTGTCCAGTACCAAACCGTACCGATAGATGGATTCGCGATCCACCTTGAAGCCGATGCGCTCCATGTCGTAGAGCACTGAGGCGAGGGGCATTTCCATGTCCCCGAATACGCTCCACTGCTCTGTGGCGGTGAGCTGCTCGGTGAGGGTATCGCACAGAGCCTCGTAGCAACGGAGGGGCTCAGCGGGGGGCGTATTGCCCAGATAGGTCACGGCGATACGGTCGAGGTCGAAGCTGCCCAGACCCGAATTGAGGGCGTAGGCGGCCAGCATGATATCGAAGTCCACCGCGGCGAAGGGGAGACCGTCGGCGGTCATGCGGTGGTAGAGGTTTTTGGCATCAAAGGTGACGGTGGTGATGCCGTCCTTGGTGAGGAAGGCGTGGATAGCGCTTACGGTTTCGGGGACGAGCTCACCTGTGGGGCAGGTGTAGAGCTTCCCTTCACGGCAGAGGGTGAGGGTACCGCTCTCGTAGCTCACGGCGTAGCGACCGAGGGGGAGGTCGGCGAGGGCGGCGGGGGTGATGGTCTCGGTGGATTCGGTCACAACCGTTGTCACCTCCGTAGGGACCGGCATCCCCGACGGTCGGTTTTCTGCCGTAGTCAAGACCGTTGTCACAGTCGGTTCCTCGGTCAGTCCGAACCGCTTGATGAAGCCCGAGAATTCGTACTTCAGAAACAGCTCGCGGGCGCGGGGCTTGTCCATGGGAGTGGTGCGGACGTCCTCCAGCGTGATGCCGAGGGGGACCTCACGGCAGATACGGGCGAGGGTCCGGGACATATAGGCGCTTTCCTTGCCTTCGGTGAGCTTTTTTCTCACCGAGGGGGTATGCTTGGCGGTCTCCAGCTCGGCATAGATGCCGTCCAGAGAGCCGAACTCGGAGATGAGCTTGAGGGCGGTCTTTTCGCCGATCCCGGGGACACCGGGGATGTTATCCGAGCTGTCGCCCATGAGGGCTTTCACGTCAACGAACCGGTCGGGACGGACACCGTACTTCTCCATAAAAGCGGTCTCGTCCATGTCGGTGGTGGCGGTATTGCCTGCCAGCAGGACGTGGACGCGGGGGGAGATGAGCTGGAGGGAGTCCTTGTCTCCCGTCAGAAGGTAGGCCATGCAGTCCTCGGGATCGGTCTCGGCCATGGCGGCGAGAGTACCCAGAATATCGTCGGCCTCATAGCCCTCCATGTCCAGAATGTGGAGACCCAGCATCTCGGCAAACTCACGGGACACGGGCATCTGGGCGCGGAGCTCGTCGGGCATGGCGTGGCGGCCTGCCTTATAGTCGGCGTACATTTTATGGCGGAAGGTGGGAGCCTTCAGATCGTAGGCGATGGCGGCGTAATCGGGCTTCAGAGCCTCCAGCTCGCGGCTGATGACGCCCACCAGACCGTAGAGGGCATTGGTGGGAAAGCCGTCTTTGGTGGTCAAGAGGCGGATGCCGTAGAAGGAGCGGTTGAGGATGCTGTTGCCGTCTATGCAGAGGAGTTTTTTCATGGCAGGAACTCCGTTTCTTGGAATGTTGGTATCTATTTTATTATTATACCATTGTTTTGGAGATATGTCAAGAGTGGGGAGGAAAGTCAAGAAAAAAGCGATGTAATTTAAAAAGGAAGGGACGGAATCCCGCCCCTTCTGTTGCCGTTTATTGCTTCACGTATACTTTCTTCGTAATTTCCCAACCTGCTCCGTAATATTCAATTACAAGATCACCATCCTCGAAGTAATAGAATGCCTTCGTTTGGATTTGATCCCCATTCTCCTCGATTAAGGTCAGGGTTCCATTGTCTCTCAAAATGTAATACCCTTTATCGTGAATCTCCATGTCAAACGCAGGATGATCGATATACTCTGACATATGATGCAGTACCTCATGCCATATGTGAATATATGTACCGTCCCAAAGAATGATTTCTTCGGCTTCATAATCACCTTCCGAATCCGGTTCTCCCTTAAGAACATATGACCCATTGACCGAGGAGGGATCGACTCCTTCCAGTGAAAAAGCATTTGCATCCCAATCTACATCAATCTTCTTGCCAAATTGACTTCCGCCCGAATTCTTGTTGCTGTCCGCATTCTTCTCGCACGCTGTTGCCGCGAAAAGCATAGCCAGCAGAAGAATCGTGATAAGAATTCCTCTAACCA
>JAZNUO010000106.1:0-5338 GCA_045592305.1 Eubacteriales bacterium
AAGCCTCCCCCTTTGGGGGAGGTGGCACGCGAAGCGTGACGGAGAGGGCAGTTCAAACGCTATTTGCCCTCTCACCCGCCTTCGGCGGGAGCTCTCCCAAAGGGAGATCCTTTTCTATTTCTTAACTTAATGATCTTGCACCCCGCGTGGGGGCTGTTCTTTTGAGGACGGCGTTTTTTCTGCCCGTTCGGAGAAGTCCGCAAGGGCATTTTCGGCAGCCATTCAGGCATGTGTAAAATTGGGGTTTATGGGGATGCGCCAAAGGGAAACTTCTTGAAAGCCTCCTCGCTTCGCTCGGGGTTTCCCTCTGGACACCCTTCAAGAACTTTCAAAAAATATTGCTTATCAATGATTTATCAATGATTTATCAATGATTTTTTGAAAGTTTTGTAGATTCCAAAGAACCTTTTGCAAAAGGTTCTTGGGTGGGGTGCAGGGGCAGAGCCCCTGCCCGACAAACCCAAATTTGAAGCTCGGCTGAATAGCTGCCTTTTTCGTGTCCTGCCTGCCGTCCCGCGGAAGGCGGGGGCTTGACAATCTCTTTTTGCTGTGCTATAATATGGAGGATCTTCCGTGTTTTTCCGCCCTGAGGCGGAGAACGGGGGATCCTCCGCTTTTCTGTAAATCATCCGGGAGGAAATGCGGAGAAACCATATCTTTCGAGAAAGGAAGCTCTCGCCCCGCGAGCGCGACGGTCAATTCCTATAGCTATGGAATCCTACATCAACATAGACCCCAACATGGTGGTTCGCTCCACCATCGACAACGTGGACGTAAGCTGGTACGACGTGCGACAGGCCCCCTTTTCCATCCACGGTCTCTACGAGCCCCTGACAGAGCCCTACTTCCGCCGCGTCCCCGCCGAGGTGGCCGACGCGACCAGCGAGGGAGTGAGTCTTTTGGCCCGTGAATCCGCGGGCGGTCGGGTACGGTTCTCCACAGACTCCCCCTACGTGGCCATCCGCGCCAGGTTTCGGGTGGTAGGGCGGTCGCCTCACCTGACCCTTGTGTCCTCCTCGGGCTTCGATCTGTACGTGGACGGGGAGTTTGGCAGCCGCTTTATCCGTGAGTTCCGTATGCCCTACGATATGGAGGATAGCTACGAGTCGCTTCAGACGGTGGGGAATGCCGGTATGCGCTCCTTTACCATCAATTTCCCCGTTCACGCCGTGGTGGAGAAGCTGGAGATCGGTCTCAAGCCCGATGCCGCGCTGGGGGAGGCGAGACCCTACCGTGACATTCTCCCCATAGCCTTCTACGGCTCCTCCATCGTCCACGGCACCGCCGCGGCGCGTCCCGGTCTCATCTACCCCGCCATCATCTCGCGGGAGCTGAACATGGACTTCTATGACATCGGTTTTTCGGGTCAGGCCAAGGGCGAGGCGGTGCTGGCACGCTGGATGGCCACCCTGCCCATGAGCATTTTCGTCTGCGATTACGATTACAACGCCCCCAACCCCGACCATCTGGCCGCCACCCATTACCCTCTCTACGAGATCATCCGTGAGAAGAACCCCGATATCCCCTACCTCATGATCACCCGCCCCAACTTCTGGACCAAGCCGCTGGACGAGGAGGACATTTTCCGCCGCCGCGAGGTGGTCATGACCTCCTACCTGAAGGCGCGTCAGCAGGGTGACAAGAACGTCTATTTCGTGGACGGCTTCAGCTTCGGCATGGTCCCCCACACCTACGATCTCTCCATGGACAGCGTCCATCCCAACGACGCGGGATTCTTGCGCATGGCGGACTGCATCGGGCTTGTGCTGAGGCATATCCTTGCCAAGGGATGAGCCGATTCAACTAAGAAAGGAAACCCACTATGAAATCCTATCAGACACTCCCCGAAGGATACCGCGAAATCTACGCTCTGGATATGCACGAGGACAAGAAGCTGGCGGTCAGGCTCAACCTGTTTTCGTTGGCCATCGTCGCCGTGTTCGCCATTCCCATGCTGTTTTTCGTCCCCTGGGGGGCTACCTTCAGCATGACCGACGGCCTACTGGGCTACTGGGTCAAGTTCGCCGTGATGATTGGCTTGATGCTTGTCTATCTGGTGCTCCACGAGCTGGTGCACGGCATCGCCATGCGGATCTGCGGCACCAAAAAGATCCGCTACGGTCTCAAGGGGGTCTACGCCTTTGCAGCCAGCGACGATTACTACCGTAAGAAGCCCTACATCTTCATCGCCCTCGCCCCCGTTGTGCTCTGGGGGATCGTCCTTGCCGTAGTCACGCCCTTTGTTCCCGCCTCGTGGTTCTGGGTGGTCTATTTCGTCCAGCTCATGAACCTGTCGGGTGCGGCGGGGGATCTGTACGTGACGGTACGGTTCTCCCGAATGTCCGAGGATATTCTGATTCGGGACAGCGGCGTGGGCATGGTGGTCTACTCCAAGGAGTGAACCCAACCCCATCAAAAAGCAGGTGTGCGGATGGTACCGCGCGCCTGCTTCTTTGCTTTATTGAAAGTTTTGAAGGTTCCAAAGGGACTTTTCCCAAAGTCCCTTTGGGGGCGGGGGGGCACGCCGTAGGCGTGACGGAGAGGGCAAACGAGGTTCAAGGTTAATCGGTAATTAGTATTAAGAAGTCTTTTGATAAAGTGCTTTGTTTCAAAAAAGGATGGTCGTGTTGACCGTTCCAATAGAAACGCGATGGCTTAATCCCCATTTGGGAATCAAGCCATCGCGTTTTTTCACGATAATTGGATGGTGTAATGATTCGAAAGAGATGAACTCGGAATCAGCCCTTCTCGTTGTAATCGGCGGCCAGCAGGTTCATGGCCTTGAAGAACTTGTGCGTAAAAATGAAGGGACCGACAAAAATGAAGGAACCAAGCACAGCCCACAGCCAGAAATAACCGGCATTGAAGGAGTAGGCAATGTTTCTACGCTGTAGCTCGTCACCAATACGCGCGCAGAGCTTGTTGATCCAAACCAAAGGTACAATACCGCAGGTGATGCAACCAAGAATCATAGCGGGGATATAAAACATGGTATGCTTCTTGTCGTAACGACCGGCAATGGTATTAATATCCAAGGAGATCTTGCAGTAGATCACGATGGCGTAAATGCCGAAGGTGACAAGAGAGAGAAGAATAAACTTCACAAGTTTGCGGTTCGTGGGAAGCTTTACGGCGGGGGGGGTGGGAACATTCGCGGTGTTGGGGGTTTCGGGAGTGGGAACAGTCTGGTCGATCATAATGATTCCTCCATCTTAATAATCTCTTCTCCAAGAGTCACCTCATATTATAAGTGATTTGTTTTCATTTGTCAATGGTTTTTTCACAATTTGTAAAAAAATATGCGCATTTTTTAGCATTCCGGGTGTTCCCTCCGGCAAGTAATGCGCGCCCCTTTCGCATAGAAAAGAAACGGCTGTATCATGCGGCCGTTTCTTTTTTCGCCGTTCCCCTTGCATTTTCCCCCCGTGTGTGGTATGATAACGGTAGAGCACCTCCATTTTTTCGGAAAGGCAGCGGTCATCACCATGAAACAGGCAACCGTCATCATATTGGCAGGGCAGTCCAACGCCGTGGGCGGAACCTCTCTGTGGCGGGATTGGCTCTCCCCCTCCTCGGGCGGGGACTACGATCCCGAGGCCTGTGCCGCCTCCCCCGAGGAGGCGGTCAATGCCATCAATCACGGCCGGCCCCTGCCCGCGGGCTGGTGCTACAACGAGCTGGTGAGACTCACCCGCGAGAGCCTGACTCTCCTGGTGGCGGCGGGCTATACCCCCTTGATCCGCGGCTTCTGCTGGATGCAGGGGGAGGCGGATGCCTGCGATGCCGCCACGCTGGAGCTCTACGGAGAGCGGTTTGACAATCTCCTGCGGGATTTTGCCGAGACCTTCGCGCCGTATACGGCAGAGTGCGTGACGGTGGACGCGGGAATCTCGGAGGTCTGGCCGCTGTATCGGGAGATGAATGTCCTCAAGGCTCATTGCGCCGCCGCGAGGGGCGGTGTCTATCTGGATACCGTCGCCCACGGGCTGACCACCAAAACCGAGCCCGAGGGAGCGGTGGACATCTACCACTACGATTGCGGCTCTGCGGTGGAGCTGGGGCGGATGTTCGCCGAGGCGCTGACGGGGGCGTGGAATTGAGGGGCTTTCCCTTTGGTTGAGGGGATTCCCCTTCGGCGGGATTGACAATTCTGCCGTTTTGTGCTATAATACCCGTGGATAATGATGTAACCGTTCAGCCGATCTTCAAATTTGGGCTAAATGTTGCCTGAATAGTTACATAATGATACGCGGCGCTTGCGCGTCGGAGGGAGGTGTACACCGTGGGAAAACGCATTTGGGGCGCGCTCGTCCTGCTGGGCGGTCTGGCTTTGACCGTCCTGACCGCCGTCGCGCTGGCCTTTGACATCCCCGCCAACTTCACGGTCGACGGAGAGGGCGCGGAAAAGCTGGTGAATCTGGTGGTCAAGTACGACCTGCGGAACCATATCCTGCTCATTGGGCTGGGACTTGCCCTGATCCTGTCCTCCCTCGTCCTGCTTTTGTCGCCCCGTAAGGTCAAGGTCAAGACTCCCGCGGCTGCCGCCGAGACCCCCGCGGAAATAGCACGGGAGGAGCTCACCCCCGAGGTCGGACCCCGTCTGGTGCAGGTGTACCACACCAACCTCATGGGCACGGGCTTTGCCAACCCGGGCGGTCGCTCCCGTCAGCAGATCCTGCGGGAGACCCGCGCGGGAGACGTGGTCGCCTGCCGCACCGTGGTGAAGCGGGGGGAGGAGGAGACCGAGACCGTGGGTGTCTTTACCGTCAAGGGAGAGCAGATGGGCTTCATCGACTTGTCCGTGCTCCGCGCCATCCGCGACAGCTACCCCAACCACCGCATCGGCGTGACCATCGAGCGGATCAGCGGCGGTCGCGGCGTGCCCTACACCTGCGGCGTGCGGGTGGGGGTCTATCGAATTTGAGGCTTTTTGCCGTGAAACGGGCGCTTTCGTTAGGGAAGCGCCTGTTTTTTGCCTTTACCTATTGCAAAATGACGGTTTATCTGTTACAATATAGGCAGTGACGCAGCGATTTGGTATCCTTCAAATTTGGGTTTTGCGGTAAGATACAAAGATACAAGATACGAGATACAAGATATGCAAAAACTCTTACGGCGACTTCCGTTCCTATAATCTTGTATCTTGTATCTCCGTATCTTGTATCTCTTCGATAAGCCCCATGTTTCCGTATCGACCGAATCGTTATACAACGAAATTCCCCGAAAGGAGTCCCCCATGCCCCTCTACGAGCTCCACGCCCACACCTCCGAGTGTGACATTGCCGCCCATGCCACCGCCGCCGAGCTGGTGCGCCTCTAGCATGCCGCGGGCTATGAC
>JAZNUO010000107.1:0-4735 GCA_045592305.1 Eubacteriales bacterium
CGGCAAATGGGCACGCAGATCAGGCGAAAGGATCCGTAAGGAAAGTACCGTGGGTACTTTCCTTGCGTGGCGCTCTTTTGGTACTTTTCTCTCGACAGGGAGAGAAAAGTACATAGAGTCTATCGCGCCGATAAACCCCAATTTACCGATAATACAGCCCATGCACCCAAAGCACCGAGTACCGATCCTTCAGGTCCTTCGCCCACCGCAAGGCCTCCTCAATATGCGCCTCGCCGTAGGTATCGTACAGTTCATTCACCGAAAGCCCAACGGCCTCCACCATCTCCTTGGCCTCTGCTTCGGCGGGGGCTTCGGACAGGATGGCGCGGACGCCGTCGGTGTGGGTCAGCACGAACTCGTCCACACCGTCCTCGTGATACCACCCCAAGCGGTCCTGCTGGGCGATCACCGAATCGGCGATGGCGGTATACGCCTTACGGATGGCGGCCTCATAAACGGAGCGGTCATACACCGCGGGGTGAGGCTCCCGCGAAAGGATCTCCTCCCGCAAGCGGGCGGTCAGTACCGAGGAGTAAGCCACGTCGGTGCCGTGGGGCAGGTAGGGCGTGCCGTTCAGAATGCCCGTGATCTCAAAGAAATGGGACAGATGATGCTCGCTGCCCGAGGCGGGGCGGGAGGTGCCCACGTAGGCCATGGCGATGCCCACCTCCACCAGCGCTTCCATGAGGGCGGTGACGGCCTCCCCGTCGCGGGCGGCAATACCCGAGGCCAGAGAGCGGACGCGGTTGGTGGTGCTCATGACCATATCGTAGACGGTCTGACAGAAATACTCCCCGCGGATGTAGGCGGCCAGCTTCCAATCGTTCAGGCAGGAATACTTACCGATGATGTCCCCATACCCCGCACGGATCATGTCCATGGGGGCATTCTTCAGCACCTCGGTGTCCGCCACGATGGCCATGGGAGGGGTGGCCGAGGGAGTGACCTTCATCCCCCCCAGAATCATGGCCGCTCCCGCCGAGGCGTAGCCGTCCATGGAGGGCGCGGTGGCCACGATGACGTAGGGGATCCCGTGTTTGTGCCCCACGAACTTACACAGATCGTTGATGACGCCCGAACCGACTCCCACGATGAGATCGGTATGGGCGGTGAGCTTCCCTTCTATGGCGGCCACGGAGGTCTCGTCGGGGATGACCACGCCCGTACCCGCAAAGATATGGCGGGATAGAATCCAATCCCCCAAAAGGGCATCCACCCGCTCACCGCAGGCGGCGTAGGTGTTGGTGTCGGCCACCAGCAGAATGCGACTGTAGCCCTCGCACACAGCGGGCAGATCCAAAAGCGCGCCCACCCCGACGCGAACGGTACGGATGGGGCAATCATGGGGCTTGCCGCAGGAACAAGCCGTAATGGAGCGGGTCAGATGGGACATAGACGATCTCCTTTGCTTTTTTCTTCTATCTTATCATTATAGCTCATATCCTCGCATTTGTCAAGATGTTTTGGTCAATCCACACAAATTTCTTCATAAGCATGAAGTTCTTTCTCAACCGTCAGTTGTCCCATTTTCTCCTTTTCGGACTTGACTTTTCTCTCCATCTGTGCTATACTGATACCCGCTGATACCGCGGGGGCATTCCCCCGTTCACCATACCCCATTCGTGACCTAAAGGAGTTCCCATGCGTAAAAACAATCTACAGCTTGACTACACCTCGGGCTTCACCGCCCTTTGCTCGGTGGCCTTCTGGCTGACCTCGACCTTCACGGGGCTGGGTCTGCGTTTCCTGCTGCCCGACAGCTTTGACGGTCTGCCCCTCCTTCTGTTGCTGGTGGCCGCCATGGCTCTGGCCTGCTTCGCCAACCGCACCCTCGCCCGTAGCTTTGCCCGCAGTCATTTCGGTATGTCTCCCTCCGAACGGCGGGAGATGCTGGACCGCCACATGGCGGAATGCAAGGCTGATCCCCATGCCGTTCTGGCGCGCTACAAGGACATGGAGACCCTGCCCGTCGCCATGCTGATCCTCTACTACGTCCTGTCCTTCGCCATCGGCGTGTCCGCCCCCCTCTGTCTGGTGCAACCCACACCCGACCTGCTCCACACCGCCGCCTTCCTGGTGGGCACCGCCATCGCCGGATTCCTTGGCTTCATGCCCATCTGGCGGCGGTTCCAGCAGCTTCGCCCGCCTCTGAATCAGTCGGCGCTGGTGCCCATCGGGGAGCTTCCCCTGCTGGAGGCCATGGCGAAAAGAGCCGCCGACGCGGCAGGGGTCGAGGGCACCATCCGCCTGGAGCTGACCCGCGACTGTGACTGCGACATCAACCGCTTCGGCAGCACCTACGTGGTCTTTCTCGGCACCCGCCTGCTGACCGCCCTCACCGAGGAGGAGGTCTATCAGGCCATGCTGTCCTGCTTCGACTACTTCTCCCGCCCCAAGGAGTACCGTGAGGTTCTCCGCCGCCACCGTCTGGGGGAGCTGGGCACCGCCGATATCCGCCCCGTCACCTGCGTGTTCGATTGGTTCTTCTCCTACGCCGACGTGACCATGGAGTGGGAGTACGATCTCTACCTCACGGCATACAAGCTCCATAATGACCGCCTGTCCGACCGCCGTATCCGCGAGGTCGGAGACCCCGCCGCCGCCGTCAGCGGGATGTGCAAGCGCGCCATGTGGCGGTTCTTCGTTTTCGAGGTCAACGATCTGATCCCCACCCTGTTCTACGAGCCCGAGACCCCCGACCATTCCCACGAGTGGGACGTTTGTAACGCCTTCCGCAAGGGGCTTGCTACCCGCCACGAGGCTTGGTTGGAGCTTCTCTCCCATGAACTGCGCCCCGAGAACAGCCGCCGCTACCCCACCTTCCGCGAGAGCTGGCCGAGCCTGACTCCCGACGCGGACGCGCCCGCCGTGGCGGTGTGGGTGCCCGATCTGACCACTCCCTACGGCGAGGAGATCACCCGCGCCGTGGATCGGGTGGAGAAGGCCGTCCATGACGAGATCAAGCCCTACTACCAGACCGCCCGCAAGCGGGAGTATCTGGAGCCTCTGGGCATCGTGGAGGCCTATGAGAATAATCCCGCGGGCTACACCACCCCCGAGCTGTCCCCTGTCCTCAACGCCTACCGTGATCTGGGACGGATGGGGGATGCCGAGGCTCTGTGCGACACCATTCTGGAGACCGAGAAGAATCCCTTCGCTCAGGCTCACGCCGTCTACTTCAAGGGTATGTGCCTGCTCCACCGCTACGAGACCGAGGGCATTGACCTCATCTACCGCGCCATTGACCTGAACAAGAACTACATGAAGGACGGCTTTGAGATGGTGGAGGAATACTGCACCATGTGCGGTCTTGCCGACGAGTATGAGACCTTCCTCCGCCGCGCCGAGACCCAGATGTCCGCCCACGCCGCCAACCACGAGGACGCGGGCTCCCTGAAGCCTACCGATCACCTGATCCCCGAGGAGGAGCTGGGCGGAATGCTGCCCGATATTCTCGCCTACATGGAAAAGGTCTCGGAGGGTTGCATCCGCGAGATCTATCTGGTTCGCAAGGTCATTTCCGAGGACTTCTTCTCCAGCGTGTTCGTCATCAACTTTGAGTACGGCGCGCCGCAGGAGGATATGCGCCGCGCCTACGAGGCCATCTTCAACTATCTGGATGCCTACCCCGTGGATTGGCAGTTCTCCCTGTTCGCCTACGACCGACAGACAGAGCTGGCCGTCAGGCGTGTCGAGGGGTCCTTGGTCTGGAAAAAAAAGGAGAACTGACCCCGCCCAGACCGCCTCGTGAACAGAGTGTTACTTTTTTTCGAACAAAGGGGATTGATCCTTGACAACGGGGGTGGGGGATGGTATATTGTCATTGAGGATGGGAGGTTGCTCCCGCCACTACGCCGGTGTTTCATCTGTCATCCTACATCATACCACATCATAAGGAGGCCGCACAAATGAAAAAAATGAAATATATTTCGTTTATCGCCCTGTTTCTCTGCTCCTTCATGCTTTTCAGTGCCTGCGCCAATCCCGACAGCCCCTTTGCCGAGCATCCGATTGCACAGCAGGAATATGAGAGCGGCGAATTCCCCGCGAATTTTGGGGGATTGGAATTTTACCATCATGAATATGAATTTGAAGTCGGACAAATAACGGATGAGTTTAGAATGGCACGTTTAACGGAGGGCATTTTTTACGATCCCGAGAAAGCGTCCTTTGAAGCAACGTCCGAAAACCCCGATATTGTTGAGATCATTTCCTGCGATCCCGACGCGCTGATGGATTATCCCGAATGGGGCGGTATTACCGTGAAATGCCATAAGCCGGGTGTATCCAAAATATACGTGACAATCACCTATCTTCCCACAGGCGGCACCAAAACCATTGAAGCCACCGTCACCGTAGTAGACCCCGCCGAGACTGCCGAATAACGCCCATCACCCCCTTCCCACCCGCGGAAGGGGGATTTTTTGGAAGGTGCAAATTGCAGTTTATCGGTGTGTTTCCCACGCCCCCTCCGTCACAAAACGGGTGAAGGGCGAAGCCCTTCATTAAAGAGTGGTGGCCGGCAGTGCCGAGGGCGGCCTTGAGCGCCCTGACGCGCACCGGTAGGTGCAAGAAAATTGCTGTGAGCCAATGGATTTTTTCAAAATCCATTCGCGCTTATGTTTCTCGTTATAGCCAATTTTCTTGCGGCTTCCGCCGCGCGTCAGAGGGCGTTCCCCCCTCCGACACCGCCCCCCTTCTCGTCTTGTGCTGGGAGCTTCGCCCCCAGCACCCC